>JAYYQC010000418.1:0-10000 GCA_036128675.1 Myxococcota bacterium
GTAATGCGCTACCGAAGCAAGCAAGACCAGAGAGCGAGTTATCAGCATCCTTGAGACAGAGTGTCCCGACTTCGAATCCAAGAGATGCACCTGGATCGACGTAGCCTAAACCTTCGCCACACGCGCGGATGAACAATATCAAAGACAAAAAATCAGATACTTAACACTAAATGCATTCCCCATACCCCCACATTCAACTTTCTTGGCTCTTGATCGACTACGCAGTAGACCCTTGAGATGAAGGGCCTTGTCAGAAAAATTGGCCAGACAATAAATGTTCGGTTCAAGATGGGATCGCAGCATGACCCTATGCCCCAGCGAATGGGCCCAAAACCCTAGAAGCCCGCTTGAACGCCTGCGAGTTGATGAACCAAGGCAACCTGATTCAACGTCGTTCGGTTGAGTTCTTCTACCTTCTTCCGTTCTTCGTCCGAAAGAGTATCGGGATCCACCTTGATAGTCTGAGCTTGTAGCTGGAGTAATCCTTCGAGGACGCTCAATGTTTCATATGCGAGCGTTTCGACCTCTTTGCCTCCCGCAACCCGCCGTCTCATGCGTTCAATCAGGGTTAGGTTATGATGAATGATCGCATCGCTCGCGGGAGTCATTTCTGGAAAGAAGAGGATATTTTTAATCTGCTTCCAAAACCGCTTTTGTGAATCTTCGTCTGATAGCTCTTGGCACTTTGCGACAGCCTTTTCCCACAATCGTTTCTCAAGCTTGGCCTTGTAATAGGGGTGAAGAAATCCAATTCCGATGGCACCTGGGAGCCAGGCCAGATAAAACGGGACCCCCACAGGAAGAAGCCCGAAGGTGCTCATTCCAAGCATCCCAATCCACCAAATCGGCAGAAAGAAGAAGCGGTCTTGGAGCCCAAATCTTGCTGAGGTTCGCCCCGCGACAAACGGGACGGCACCAAAGAGTAGAAACGTAAACCACTCGGACTCGGAGCCAATGGTGGTGCCAAGAATGCCCGCTGCAACAAAGACAGCAAGCAGCGCTGGAACTGCATGTAAATTCAAAATCAACATAGGACGACCCTTTCGACAGAAGTGTATGTATGCAGATGTAAGCACGATGCATGCCAGCGAGGGGCCGTTAAAAAGCTTCGTTAAATCAGTAACATACGCATATCGTGGTCGGTAGCTTGAGATGTCGAAAGTGACGAAACTGACGAGATGCATCCCAAACAATAAGTAATCAACCCTGTCGAAGTGAAGCTGGGCCTTCGTCAAGTTCGACGACTTCGACACGCAACGACGGCTAAAAAAACGAGTAAAATCAGACAAGACTACATTGGCATACATCCTGCTGTACGGAGAATAACTAAAAACTTATTCTCAAAAGGAGACAGTCATGTCGATCTCAGTACATTCTTCACATTCAGCCATGCCGATCACCACCAACGGTTATGAGAGCCCCATCACCACCAACGGAAAGTCGAATGGAAGCACAACCCATAAGACAGGCGAGTCCGGCATTATCTTTACAAATGGTTCGAGCACTTCTGGCATCATTTTCACCAATGGTGACTCATTCGACCGAGGTACCTTCGCAGCAAGCGGCAGCTATCTCGCAAAACCACTCACTCGACTCCCAGCCTAAGACCGGAGGGGCACGGAGGCTTCTTATAAATACAACGAGCTTCCCCTCGCACTGCACCCAGCGCGAGGGTCCTCAACCCCACAACGCTGGGCTGCTGCTATTATTTCGGGCAAAGAGCTTGCAGGAAGAGCTTTAGACACGTAGGGCGCGCCGCATAAGGAGCCCCCATGAACCCACGTGATATCCTCAGCGCCCTTCTGATTCTTCTTACACCTGCCGCCGTACTCGCCGACGGCTTTGATTGGGGCGAGGATTGCTCCGATGGAAACGGCAGTTTCTCACAGTACATTGCTGAGGAAGCTATTATCCGGGTCGGCGAAATCCCTGCAGGCAAGCGAAACGTCTATGTCGAGCTTCGTAGTCCAGCCGATGTGGATGTACAGCTGGTTGACTTAAGTACCGGTACCGTCGTTGTTGGCTGGCCAAGTGGTATCCTCAATGGACCAACAACCGCTGAGACATCTTTTGGCGGCAATACAATTCGCTACAGTGGCTACAATGGCCTCAATGGAGATCTTGGCTATGAGGTCATTGAGATAAGTGGCGACTTAGGCCGAAGCTTCGAGCTTCGTGCTTTCGGGTATGCAGCCGGCAACGCTGAGGTCAGCTACAGCTGGGAAGCGCCCACAAACTGTGAAGATGGAGGCTCGGGCAGCTTCAATCAGGCCATTGCACAGAATCAGATCACGTTGGTCGGAACCATTCCCGCCGGTAAAGCCAATGTCTTGGTCGAGCTGGAGTCACTCAATGGCCGGGATATCGATGTTCAGCTTTACCATGGCGACGTCAAGCTGGTCGTCTGGGATCCATCGAATAACCACGGCTTCCTGCATGGGCCGGGTCAAGAAACCACCAATTACCGCGGCATGTCGATTACCTACAGCGGCTACAATGGACGTTCCGGAAATCCGGGCCTCGAGTTTATCCGAATCGACGGTACAACCCGTGTCCCTCTTACCGTAAAGGTATTCGGCTATCAGGCTGGCACTGCCGAAGTGCGCTATTCTTGGGGCTCAACCGACGACGGTGAGAGTGCGGTTAGCCAGCGTCCAATCCCGCCGCCCACCTTCGCTTCAGCGAACTCACGGGTTGTCGCAATTGGCGACTTACACGGCGATTATAATGCCGCTCGTCGCGTCATGAGACTCATCGGCGCTACCAACCATTACGATCAGTGGATTGGCGGAGACCTTGTGGTTGTGCAGGTCGGCGACCAGACCGACCGTGGGGATGGCGAGCGTGCGATTATTGATATGTTCGAGCGCCTCGCGGATGAAGCGCACGCGGCCGGCGGTGCCGTTTATGTGCTCAATGGAAACCACGAAGTGATGAATGTCGAAGAAGACTTCCGTTATGTCACACCAGGCGGTTGGACCGAATTCCAAGATATTCCCCTCACAAACGCGCCGGACCGCATCTGGGATTATCCAAGCTACAAACGAGGACGCGTCGCCGCCTTCCTGCCCGGTGGTCCTTACGCCTCAATCCTCGGTGAGCACAATACGGTCATCGTCGTCAACGACACCCTCTTTGTGCACGGCGGTGTGCATCTCAGCCACGTCAACGCTGGTCTCGAGAATATCAACGCTGCTATCCAACAGTGGATGAAAGGTTATCGAGCCAAACCGAGTGTGCTCAGCGGTGACGAGAGCCCGATCTGGAGCCGTAAGTTCTCGAGAGACACCGGTCGCTCCGACTGCCTCTATCTTGAGCAAGTACTCGACGCGGTTGGCGTGTCGCGAATGGTCGTCGCACATACCGTTCAGCCCGATGGCATTACCTCCGCTTGCAATGGTCAAGTCTGGCGCGTCGATGTTGGGATGTCGGCGCATTATGGCGGACAAGAAGCTGGGCTTGAGATCCTTGGGGACTACGTTCAGCCCATCGAGCTGGATTAAACATCACAAGAAAAACTGACAATGCTTGGAGCCCGAAGGGTCTAATCTTTGTCTGGAAGTCCCCCCAAAACACCCCTTCCGGATACTGGTATTTGCCCCCCGGAACCACCTCCCGGGGGGCCTCGACAAGTCAGTAATATAACCTCATTTACGTTCCTACGGAGGGTTTTGAACCATGGGGCGTGATGGAACTTGAGATTATATTTAGAATAAAACACTAAGAATACTATTCTAATAAATCGGCAAGCTCACGCATCGCAGCATCAATCGACGCGACCTTTACGGTCGTGATCCCCATCGCACGTGCGGGCTTCAGGTTCTCACCGAGGTCATCAAGAAAGACAATCTTGGATGGCGCAACATTGAGCTCTTCGAGAACCCGCTCATAGATCGGGAGCTCCGGTTTACGGGCCCCAACCTTCCAGGACTCCACAAAGACGTCGAACTCTTCGACCAAGCTCTCAAATGCAACCTGTAGCTTATCGGTGGTAGGCCAATTATTCGTCAACGCGGCGACCTTGAGTCCCCTTTCGCGATATCCACGAATCGCCTCAAGGACCTTTGGCCTAAGGGTGATATGCTTGTCGAAGGCCTCGAGGAGACCCATGCCTGAAAATTGGATCCCCTTTTGGGCGCCATCGGCTTCAATCGCGGTGGCGAACCCTTCGCGCGTCAATTCCCCACGCTCAAGCTTCGCCCAAGCTCCGCCGGCTGCGGAATACTTAAGGACCTGAAGAAGCTGCTCTGGCGCGACCTGCGACTGCTTGGCGAAGAGCTGAATGACATGAAAAGGTGATTCGAGAACCACGCCCCCCAAATCAAAGATCACCGCTTGATAGGTCATTTGACCAAGTTCCAAGCTTGGTCACCCAGTATCTTCACAAACATGCCGAGCATCAGAGCCTTTTGTGAGCTGGCATTGCCTTCAAGGCCACGCTTGTAGACTCCCTGAACAATACTGGCTGACCGAAAGAGCGAGAATGCAAGATAGAAATTCCAGTTCTCAATCTTAGACGAGCCAGTCAGCTCGCAATAATCCGCCACAAATTCGTCCATCGTGGGGATTCCGCTCTCGGCGCTCGCCACGGGTCCCAATGGCCCATGAAACGGTGTCTGCACAAGCCAGCCCATTGAGGTATAGGCGAGATCTGCCATCGGGTGACCTAAGGTAGAAAGCTCCCAATCGACCAGCGCCAAGCCTCGCGCCTCTTCAGGATGAAAAATAAGATTGTCGAAACGGAAATCACCGTGAACCAATGTGGTGCGGTCATCCTCGGGGATATTCTTCTCAAGCCACTCACAGAGGCGGTCCATCGATTCGATGGTCTCTGTTTCGGCCGCTTTGTATTGGCGCGACCATCGGCTGATCTGTCGGGCGAAATAATTCCCCGCCTTGCCGTAATCCTCAAGTCCGACCGAGGTATGATCAACCTGATGCAGTGCTGCCATGACACGGATAAGTTCTTTGAAATGCGCGCGACGAGCGGCTGGCTCTTGGTTGGGCAGCGTCGCATCAAAGAGCACCCGCCCCTCTAAATACTCCATTGCAAAGAATGGCGTCCCAATCAGGCTCTCGTCTTCGCAGAGGCCATACATCGTCGGCACCGGCACATCGGTCGAAGCCAAGGCCTTCATGACGCGATACTCTCGCTCGACCATATGCGCTTTGGGCAGGAGCTTCCCGGGTGGCTTCTTTCGTAACACGACCTTCATCGTCTCACCCGAGACTAAAAAGGTCGGGTTTGATTGTCCCGATTCGAATTGAAGAACCGACAATTCACCCTTGAGGTCCGGAATGGTCGTTCGCATCCAATCAAAGAGGGCATCTTCATCAAATTTATGCTGCTCGCGAACCTCAATGAGCTTGGTCTGAAATTTCATTTATATTTCCCCAATTCAAGTTTCGCAATTTGCTCCATATGCACTTCATCGGGACCATCGGCCAGACGCAAAGTACGAATCAACGACCACGCGTAAGCCAACGGTGTATCTTGGCTCACGCCCAGTGCGCCATGCACTTGCACCGCCCGGTCGATGACCCGACCTGCGATATTTGGCGCAATCACCTTAATCATCGCTATCTCGGTGCGAGCCGCTTTGTTGCCAACGGTGTCCATCGCGCGCGCAGCTTGCAGGGTCAGCAAGCGGGCTTGATCGATTTCCATGCGCGAGCGCGCAATTTCTTGGCGCAGCCCCCCCATATCCGAGAGGCGCTTACCAAAAGCTTCGCGCTCCAGTGCACGCTTACACATCAGCTCGAGCGCGAGTTCCGCGGCGCCGATACATCGCATACAGTGGTGGATTCGACCTGGACCAAGACGCCCCTGAGCAATCTCAAAACCTCGGCCTTCTCCCAGCAACATATTGGTTGCGGGAACGCGAACATTCTCGAAGCGAATCTCGGCGTGCCCATGAGGTGCGTCATCGTAGCCATAGACATGCACCATCCGTTGGACATTCACCCCCGGTGTGTCCATCGGGACCAAGATCATGGATTGCTGGGCATGTCGGGGAGCACTTGGGTCGGTCTTCCCCATGAAGATAAGAATTTTACAGCGTGGGTCTCCGGCTCCCGAAGTATACCACTTATGGCCATTAAGAATATAATCATCACCGTCGCGCACGATGCTCGACTGGATATTGGTTGCGTCCGACGATGCGACATCCGGCTCAGTCATCGCGAAAGCGCTCCGGATCTCCCCCGCTAAGAGAGGTTTTAACCATTTCTCTTTCTGTTCATCGGTCCCATAGCGGGCCAGGACTTCCATCTTCCCGGTATCAGGTGCCGAGCAGTTGAAGACCTCCGACGCCATCATTGAGCGTCCCATCAACTCGCAGAGATGTGCATACTCGTAATTCGTGAGGCCGGCTCCATGCTCACTCTCGGGTAGGAAAAGATTCCACAGGCCCGCCGCCTTTGCTTTCGCTTTGAGTTCTTCGACAATCGCGGTTGGTTGCCAACGGTTACCTTCGGCAATCTGCGCATGCCACACCCTTTCATTGGGGGTGATATGCGTGTCCATGAATTCTTTGACTTGCTTACGAAGTGACTGAGCTCGATCGGATAGCTCAACAAACATCCCACACTCTCCTTGTTGATGCCGACTTCTGGGCCCATCGGCTAAGGGAGTATGGCTCGCGGAGGTCGAGGACTCAAGGCAACGACCCCCGCTTCAACGAAAACTCAATTCAGCTCTCAGATTTTTCAGATGCCAAGGCTCTGGCCCTTTTAGCGAGCTCGACCATCTCAACGCGAACTTCTTCTGCATCAGTTAAAGGCTTCGAGAATGCGAGGCGGATCGGGCGTGGGCCCTCACCGGTCATCGCGCTCATCTCAAAGCCATAGCGGTCAACGCTCACAAGCTCCGCCTCGGTTGTGTCATGGGCCTTACTCATGGTCTGACAGTAAAGCACCATAGTGTCTACATGGTCTTCATTCATGTGATCGATGATGCCGGCAGCGTAGCGCTGAATCGGATCGGCTACGGCTTCCTCCCAAGCCTCAGACTCAATCCACGACATTCGTCCAAAGCCGCCGATATAACGGATCCGCTTCACGCTTAGCTTCCAGAAACTGAAGTCTTCAAAATCGACATAAAACTGCGCTCGAGGATGGCGCTCCAAAAAAGCGGCCTTCACAGACTCTCGATGAGCATCCTCGATTTTATGACAGCGCCCAAGTAGGGTCACCCGACTCAGCGCAAGCGGATTGTCGGTCTCCATTGCTTCGGCGACCATCAGAGAAGCTCGGGTATCGCGCTCGAGGTTTTGAGTATGCTCCGCAAGAGCGCTCACCAAAAATACTGGCTCGCCTTCATGGACTGCATAAATGACAAAGGACCCATACGGATAACCGCCTGGACGGTCTTCAATCGTCGAAAGCGTCCCAACACTCATGCGTTCAACCAGAGTCTTCGCGTTTTCAGAATGACTTGGCGTCGGAACTTTCGGGTCGTAG
Source organism: Myxococcota bacterium (assembly GCA_036128675.1). Taxonomy (GTDB): domain Bacteria; phylum Myxococcota; class XYA12-FULL-58-9; order XYA12-FULL-58-9; family JABJBS01; genus JAYYQC01. Next base: position 7,462 of record JAYYQC010000418.1, read on the forward strand.
AGGAGTTCTTGGCTCTGACCTCGGTGACCGGCTGGCGGCATATGTCGTTTGGGTGAATTCATTGAAGTCTCCTTTGTTGATGCAATTATATGCGCATTTAGTTGTTGCGACTCTCTGTCTCAGATTGGTAGCCCGAGAGTCGTTCGATGGTACAAATTGTAGGATGGTCTAAGTCGCTCACTTCGATCCGTTTGGTGCGTAACCCGAAAGCGGCTTCAATCGCGTCAGTCGTGAGAACCTCGCGGGTTCCGCCACCACAAAGGACTCGGCCATCTTTCATAATGTAGACGCGATCTGAGAAGCGCATGGTCAGGTTGAGGTCGTGAAGAATTGTCAGGACTCCAACGCCCTCCGAAGCCAAGGTACGCGCAATCTCTAAGATACGAAGCTGATGGTGAAGGTCGAGACTTGAGGTGGGCTCATCGAGTAAGAGGATGCGTCCCTCAGTATTTCCGTCGCCAAGAATCTGAGCAATAACGCGCGCTAAATGTGTGCGCAGCCGTTCACCACCAGAGAGAGACGGATACACCCGGTGCGCAAGATGTGTAATCCCGGTGCGCTCCATCGCCTGCTCTACAAAGACCTGACTCTCCGCACGGGTCATCTCATGCCGAAATGGCATACGCCCAAGCATGACTATATCTTCGACCGTTAGGCCGAAGCTCAGTGACGAGCTCTGCGGTAAGATTGCGAGGCGCTGCGCTCGGTCGAGCGCCGACCAAGCATCGAGTCTTTTATCGTAGAGGCGTACCTCGCCCGAGCTTAGTGGAATCTCACCCGAGAGTGCTTTGAGCGTTGTTGATTTGCCAGCACCATTCGCTCCAACGATTGCGACAACCTCGCCCGGCTTAACCTCAACGCTTACCGCCTCGACCAAGACTTTTGACCCTGCGTTCACCCACATTTGGTTGGCACTCAACATCGCTGTCTCCTTCTAAAGCGAGAGATTCCCCTGCCCACTTCGATAAAGAAGGAGCAGGAAGAACGGTGCACCACCAAGTGCGGTCACAATGCCAATCGGCACTTCGATAGGTATTACCACCGTCCTCGCCAAGACATCACTTGCAACCAGCAGCAGAGCGCCGAGGAGAGCTGAGCCGGGAAGTAAAAGACGATGTCCTGGCCCTAGAGCCAGACGCACCAGATGGGGGATCACCAAGCCGATAAAGCCAATCATTCCAGCCACCGCAACTGACGCGCCAACCGCTAGAGCGGTCGTCCCCACCGCAATCCGCTTAAGGCGCATCACATCGACGCCTAGGTGCCGCGCTTCAGCCTCGCCAAGCAGCCAAGCGTCGAGGGCCTGGGCAAGTCGAGGTGCCACAAGCATGACCGGTAAAATGCCAAGAGCCGCGGTACCAACGTTCCGCCAGGTCGCCCCATTCAAGCTCCCCAAACTCCAAAACGTGAGGTCCCGAAGCTGTGTATCCGACGCGATGAGCGTCAAGAGACCAATCACAGCTCCGACCAACGCATTGATAGCAACACCGCCAAGTAAGAGGCGTCCCACTGATATGCGATGGTTGACGGTACCCATGCGCCACACCAAGTAAGTCACCAACAATGAACCTACAAACGCGGCTACCGAGGTCCCAACATGCTCAGCCCAAGGTCCAAGAGTCGGTACAATCTTGTGTCCCAAAACGATAAAGATGGACGCAGCCAAGGCGGCCCCTGACGAGACGCCAATGAGACCTGGGTCGGCCAGAGGATTGCGAAAAATACCCTGCATCAACGCTCCAGCGATACCAAGTCCTGCACCGACCAACGCCCCCAGGGCAACTCTAGGTAGGCGGATCTCCGTAATAACCGCCTGTCTGAGGGGATCTACCAGACCCGGTTCAACCGCCACGCCAAGCTCGAGAAGAAGAACATCCGCAATTTGACCTGGTGAGACCGCAACCGCACCCAGTCCGACCGCAATCACAAACACGCCGAGGAGTGCGAAACACGTCAACCCGAAGACAAGCGATACCCGATAGCGCAGATTCATAAGTGACTATTCTCGTCTGCCCCAGCCGCTATAGCTGGCCACTTGCCTTATCGGCACCAGCGAATGCGGTGGTCAACTCGAGAATCGCCTCTCCAAGCCGAGGCCCGAACCCGAGGAGCTTCAGATCATCCATCACAAGAACCTGACGGTTCTTCCCAGCCGGCGTCAAGGCAATACCGGGCAGATCGAAGACCTTGGCTTCACCACCAATACTTCCAACGCCACGCGAAAGCATCAAAATGACATCAGGCTGCGCCGCAACCACTGCCTCCGAGGTCATCGGCTTAAACCCCTCAATATCACCGAAGGCGTTGGTGCCGCCGGCGAGCTCAATGACCGCATGCGCTGACGTAGAATGCCCGGAAATGTTCAAAACGCGACTTCCGCGCGCATAGATGAAGAGAACCTTAGGCTTCTTTGTAAATGTCTGACTCAGCTTTTTGGCGTCGGCTAGCTTCGCTTCGAGTGCTGAGACAAGAGCCTCCGCTTTGGTGGACTCGCCGAAAATCTCTCCGAGGCGCCGAATATTTTTCGTCGCGCTCTCTG
>JAYYQC010000419.1:0-17402 GCA_036128675.1 Myxococcota bacterium
GCGTCAGATCTTTATCAAACATCTCAATTTTCACACCAGACTTCTTCAACTGATCGACAACGGTCTTGGGCCCGATATGGTCCGACGCAATGATTACCCCCGGCTCAAGACTTAAGACGCCCTCGGTAGAAAGCTGACGTAGATATCCGACGCTCGGGAGCTTCGAGACAACCTCCGGCGGATAAACACTGGTCGTATCGATGCCAATAAGTGCATCTTTGTGTCCCAAAGCGACAATCGTCTCGGTGATACTCCCGCCCAACGAAACAACCCGTTTAGATGATTTTGGGCTCGACGCGTTTGCCAGAGGTAAAACGCGGTCAGCGATCTGTTTGAGACCCGCCTGAAAACTAGAGGGCAAAACCCCGAGACTATCGAGTCCCCCGAGGGCGATCATCGTCCCTAGTAGGACCGCATTAAGGGTAGTGAGATTAAACTTCACGACATATTCTCCAATCTAAAATGCATCGAGGATGTTATTTGTGTAGACCCTTCGGTCACTCTTCGCTCTCTTCCACAAAGGGAGGCTCACCCACTTCCGGGAAGGACGGCTCTTCGAGTTCACCGGACGGACCGTCTATGAAAGACCACTGGATGCTCGGAAATCCGCTCTCTCCGCCACCGTCGTAGTAGCCAACATAAGCCAACTTCACGAAATCACCGTCGGTCGTTCGCAGGACATAGACCTGAGTCTTTGGCGTCAGAATGTGCGAGATAGGGTCATAGTTAAACCAATCACCCAGTGCGTATTCCGGGAATTCATCGTCATCCTCTTCAGAATCCGGGAGATCGGTGGTCCAAGGTGTCAGCGGTGCTTCCGAAACATCCTCAAGCTCGGTGTCGATGAGAAGGCTCACGATGACCTGACCTTCACCGTGGTGTCCGCCGTTAACCTTCCCTTTATACCGGCGGAATGCGATATCCCAATCTGCAAATTGTTCCGCTTCTATGAGCTGAACCTCATTACCTGCATCAAAGTCGAGATAGACCCACTTGTCTGAGGCTCTTGCATCGAACATTGCAATGGTCGAACCATCATCTTGCTCAACCTGTGTGATCAAACTCTCGTCGATAAGAGTGGTATCAGAGGGGTCCGTCGCGTCCGTCGCATCTGATGGGTCAGAAGTGTCCGACGATTCGGATGGGTCCTGAGCAGCCGACGGATCTTCATCTGCCGCGGGACCTGAGCCTTCGCTTCCGTCAGAGGGGTCATCCTCATCTTGTTGCTCTTGCTCGGAGGGCTCCCCTTGCTCAAGACGCTCACTAAGGTCCTCAGCACACCCAAAAACCAGCAAGAGACATAGCAGCCAGCAAATAGCCTGTGTGAGTTTCATTATGAGATTCCTCCTGGCGACTAAAGTCGAACGTCTAAGCCGGCCGAGAGCGTCCTAGGCCGAATAACAAGGTTCATTGGGTCATATTCATTCATGAGATTCTGGCCTTGCACCGAGATACTCCAATTCTCACTGAGCGGTTGCTGAACCTTAAAATCTAGACTTAGATAACTGTCCGCATAAACCCGAGGTTGGCCGGATGAGCCACCACCAGATAGCAGCCGCTTGCCACAATAGGAGCCTCTCAAGGTGACTTGAGTGGCTGAAAATGGCTCGAAATATCTCAAATCCGCGCTAAATTTGTGAAGGGGCCGGTCGGGCAAGAGAGACCAGGTATCCTCGTCTTCATCCAAACTTCTGATATCCGAGTGCACATATGAGCCTCGCAGCGTAAAGCGTCTTAAAAACTTGGTTTGGGCAGCAACCTCGAAGGATACCGAACGGGCTTCACCTACATTCTTGTATACATAGACCGGACCCGCCGCACTGGTTGCCTCATCCCCCAAACAGACTGCTTGGGCGTCCCCTTCAGTGATGGCAGAACATGGAAGCGCCAGGATCTGATTCTCAATCAGACTTCCATACGCACTAAGTTCAAAGCGCAGAGCCTTCGTCGGTGCTGCGACCCATTGCGCGCCAAAATCCCAAGATGTCTCAGGACTTAAATTGGGATTTCCCAAGACCTTGTAGCCCACATTGAGATTTTCGAAGAGAAACCCAAGTTCCTTGAAGCCAGGTGCGACAAACCCGGATCCAGTCCAAGTCCTCAGGAAGCTCCAGTCGGACAACGCATACCTACCCGCAACCTTTGGGGATACATGTGGCCCATACTGCGAGTCGAGATCGAAACGGAGTGCTGGAACAATGAGAAATTCTCCCGCACTGTCCAGTTCGCCCGAGGCCAACCACTGATATTGAGAATACAATGCGGATGTGAGTCGCGAGAGGCTTTCCGCGTCGAGGCGATCACCGCTTAGTTCATGGTATTGAGTTTCCAGCCCTAGGATAAGGTGGTCATTGTCTCTTATATCGGAATCGAGCTGCAACCTTAGGTCGCCGAGGGTCTCGTCCGATGTCTCGTATTTATCTTTATCGCCACCTGAGACGCCGTCGACGAGATCAGAGAGGTACTGGTCATTGAAGACTTGCACGGAGGATTCGGCATTGAGCTTGCCAAAGTTTTCTACTTGAAGGTCCAATCCCATGAACCCTGAGATAGACTCGCTTACCGTTGCCACCTGAAACTCTTCAGTCACCAAACCGAAAGCCGTGGGTTTGGGAGCCGATTCGTCCTGTCCCTCTTGGTTGCGCAGCGTATAATCCGCACCGAAATTCACCGAGAATGTATCCGATAGGTCAAAGGTCGTTTGATTGTAAATTTGGTACGAGGATGCGTCGGGAAAGGTTGTTCCGTAAGACTCGGGTTCATATCGAATCGCGCTGGCATCACGGTAAGAAAGTGTTGTGTCACTTGCCCACCAATCACCGTTAACACCAATGCGTCCCGAGGCGTCTAGGTCTGAGACGGGTTTCGAAGAGGCCCACGCCGCTTCATTATCCGCGCCCCAGGTTCCAACCAGGTGAAGCTGCCCCTCAAATGCGTCTATAGATCGCCGGGTGATAATATTGACCACGCCGCCTAGCGCTCGGGAGCCATAGAGACCAGAGCTTGCACCTTTGACAATCTCAACCCGCTCAACCTGACTCACCGGGAAGCGCTCAAGGTCGATCGCACCGCCTAAATCGCCGATTTGCCGTCGTCCGTTTACGAGAATCAGAACATATTTGGGATCGAATCCGTTGATCCGTAGTGCGCTCCCGCGGAACGAACGGACCACATCCAAACCCGGGAAATGCTCTAAAAGCTCGCCGAGGTTTTCCGCACCGGATGCATCAATGGTCGCGCGGTCGATGGCTTCAGTCCGAACGGCGCTTTTATCCTGTGACTCCTCCACCCGGGTCCCGGTTACAACGACCACGTCTTTGATTGCAGACCCTTCTTCCGCTTCTTGTTTCGCTGTCTCGTTTGCCGAACCGTCTTCTGAAGGAACACCGGAAGCCCAATCAGTAGCACCTCTTGCCTCGGATCCCGAAGCGAAGCCCAACGTCAATGCCAAGGCTGCAATTGCGAGTCGTGGAAGGGAATAAAAGCGCATCAACGTACCACCAGCCAGAGGCCAAAAATGCATCCCTGCGCCCTCAGGAACTGGTTGGTCAGGCGCAGGGATGCGGCTAGGAGTTTCAGGCTGAGAAAGCGGTGAATGGCTGAACAACCACTTTCTCTGATACTGAAATCTGAGAATCTTATACATGAAAATGATTCTCATAATCAATATCATTTTTTATCTAAAACAAGATTTGTGATCGCATTTGGCACGCTGGGCAATCAAGCGCGCCGCGCTGAACCGACAACGGCGCGTCGAACCTTGGAAGAATCCTTCTCCAAGAGAGACCAATTCGGGGTTAGACTTGTTTTAGAGTGAGCCCAAAAACTGGATGAGGTCCCGACGCTGCGCGGCGGAAAGCTTCTTAAAACGCTCCCTTGAGGCCTCAGCCTCACCGCCATGCCAAAGAATAGCCTCGGCGAATCCCCGCGCGCGTCCATCATGAAGCAGATGATTGTGTTTGTTGACCGACTTTATAAGACCGAGTCCCCAAAGTGGTGCAGTCCTCCACTCTCGTCCATTGGCTGAATATGATGCGCGATTATCCGCGAGCTCCTCACCCATGTCGTGCAACAGGAGGTCGGTATAGGGCCAAATCTTCTGTCCCCGAAGCTCCTTCAGCGATGCGGTATCACCTGTCACGTAATTGGAGCGATGACAGTGCTCGCAGCCAGCTTCTTGGAAGTACCGCTTACCTCGTCGAATCGTATCGGTATCCCATCCACGTCGCTTTGGCACCGCAAGCCCCTGCGTATAGACGGTCAGCCGCTCGAATATCCGTGCATCGATCTCGGGCTCACCCCCTGACACGACGTCCGCACAGGCAGTCTGCGACTCGGTGCAATTAGACTGAGGCATCATTTCTGTGGTGATACCGATATCCCCGGAAAACGCGGAGGCTACCTGCTGTGCGACAGTTGGCTGTTCCGCCTTCCAGCCAAATCGGCCCGGGGACAACGCGTTGGTGAGCAGATCCGGCACCCAGTTAATACGACCACTGATACCGTCGTCATTCGCGTCATCCGGATCGGCCATCGCCTTTAGGTCATCGAGGGAGATCGCTTCGAGAAGCCCCATTCCGATAACCGAGGTTGCAACGCGAGGTGACAGCTCTAAATCTGGATGAGGTTCGCCATATGCCCAATGGTCGATAGAATATGTTGGGTGTCGCAACGAATACTCGGTGCCATCCGCATAGTGCCCAACGCGCTCTTCCCACTCAACGCGAAGCTTGCCCTCAACCATCACCCCTGGAACGGCAAAATCTTGAAGCTGCGTTCCGTAATGGGGGTCCGGTGTCGGAGCCCCATCCTCTTGCAGCCCCGGGACACTCAGGCGCATGAGAACTCCGCTGACACCCTCACCGTCGTAAGCGCGCCCACGCCCGTCTTTAAAATGACAACTCGAACAAGAGACCGCGTTGTAAAGAGGCCCAAGACCGTCTCGCGTTGTAGCAGAGGCAGGCGCGATAACCCAACTTTGGTTGAACCAGCTATTTCCCGCATAAAAAAGAGCTTCATTTGACGTAGACAGATTCGCGGCCGGACTGATGAAAGCGTTGCTCTTCATGAGAACGCGACCGGTCGTCTCGCCGCCTGGAAAGGCTTCACTTGGATCGATGTCGGCGAGATCGGAGAGAAAAGAAGGAGAACATACGCAAGATGTCTGCCCCACCAAGAAAGAAAGCCCCATTCCAATCGCTATTGAGGAGGCGATAGAATGATTCACGGCTTACCCTCCTAGAATGCTCTCATGGGCTTACATCTTGCGCAGTACCCCTGGTGGAATACGCTCAGAGAGTGAAGGTACACACCATTTACTCGAATTCAACTGCATCGGCCGGTACCTTGAAGTCCATTTGAACAAAGACCTCTTCAAGGGATCTTTCTAACGTCTTTAAGCTAGCGATGAGTCCCCCAACCCGTGCATGCCCCGCGCTATTTCCCGGCGCGATCTCTGACTCGAACGGCACTACCAACGCATTTGCTTTCGCCAGTGCTTCGACAATCTGCGTCCCGATTCGAGAAGCCATAGTTGAATCCAATGTTGCAATAACATCCTTTACCCCTACCCCGGGTGTTCGACCACTAAATGAGCCGAGAAACACGTTCTGGATCCCCTGGATATCCTGAATCATGTCTCGATGGGTGTTATCGCTAAAACACGAGTGTTCGTCTTCACGGTCCTGTGAATCGAGCGCGGCCTGCAAGCGCTCACCACCCGTCTCAAATCCCGCCAGGACAATCATACCGGTCAGCATCTTCAAGATCGCCGCCTCCGGAGGCCCGCTGGTGAAGGCCTTTCGGTAATCGCCATCGACTTTCCACTGTGCATGAACTTGACGAAGATGCTTTACGAGGAGACCTGCCGTGACCTTAAGATAAGCGCCACGTCGTTCCTGGTTCCTCTGAGTGCCCGATCCGTCGGTGATATAGTCGGTGAATGGGCGGTCACCCGGTCCGTCATCGCGGGTATCTTGTCCCCAGAGTAGAAACTCGATCGCATGGTAACCGGTCGCAACATTCTTCTCGCCGCCGAGCTCATTCTTAGCCTCGATGGCTTCCTCGGTGAGTGGAAAATCTGGGTTATTGATCAATCCTGAGTGGATCACATTCGCCTTCGCGTCCCGGGTGTAGTCAACGAAGTTTTCATCCATTGGCCACGCATTAAGGAGCCCTTCGACGCCATGTTTCTCGTGGTCAATCGGTCCTTCATAAAAGCGATAAACCTCGGTTTGCAAATAAGGTTCACGCGCAGCGAGCCAAGCTGACTTTGCCGCCTCAAGCGTCGCAGCACTGGGCTTGTCGACGAGAGCGTTTACCGCAGCCTGGAGTGCCTCTGCGGTCGACACCGAGTCACGGTATGCCTCTTCGGCAATAACAGCATAATGTGAAACGGCATCGACATAGACCCGATTCGTCGCAGCCTCATTGCGGCGCTCTGAACAAGAGGCAATCAGAATCAGAGCACCACATAACGTGATAAACCTAAAACTCACGAGTAAACCCCTTTCAAAGGAAACTTTATAAAAAGCTCTCACCCACCCAAGCCTTCAAAGGGCCTGGAATCAGACGACCTACCAAATTCTGCGAATCTTACAAAGGGCGAGGGCAGAAAGCGTCAGTTAAACGTCTTCGAGGCTGGTTGCATCATCACATCATCGTAATAACGGTAGCTTGCTTCATCAGGCGGTAGATTGCCTAGGTCAGCCGCAGGACGCTTAGCAATTTTTTCAAAGCCGACCGCAACCGTTCGCGCAAACTGTAGGTAGTCGTCTGGCTTCAGGCGGAACTGCATTTCACCCACCTGAACGGTCACGGTACCACACGAGCAGTACGTGACCGAAAAGCCACCATCCGGATGAACGACGCGAGAGATAGGTTGGTGCGAATTGTCTTTCATGTCTTGTCCTAGCCTGAGAAAGCCATGTGGCTTTCGAAATGAGATGACACCCAAAAAACCCTGACGCCCGAAAGCGCCAGGGCCCTTAACTGTAAACTCAGAAGCCGGCAGGCTTACCTCGCAAAGTAGTGACCCCCTCAGCTTGAACTTATCACGCGCATCAGAGACACCGAGTACAGAACCACTCCCTGCGAACCATCACCCACTCTCTTTTGAGACAGTGAAAGGTTATTTGGGTCCGATCTTGATAATGATAATCATTTTCATTGTCAATATGTTATTAATCGGGTAGCTCACTTTAGCACAGATTCGTTGAATCCGCGGGATCACCGATGTGTTGCGACTGGAGAGGTTTAGACATGAAAAAGTTCCTAAAAACAGTAACTTTTTACGTTTTAGTAAGTGGGATAGAACAATGATCGACCTTAAAAGCGCTCTTCTAGCACCTAGAGACGCGCTCCCAGCTCTACACCGAGAGCCTCAAAACAAGCCACTCAATCGAGCTCTCGAGAACTCAGAAGGTCCGAATATCCAGCCTGCTGCAGTGTTGGGGATCCTCTCTTTGGTGTGGCTTTTACCAGTCGACGGGATCGTTCGGGAGGCGCTCCAAGGTGCCTACTTCGACGTGACACTCTACGTAGCGGTGACATTGGTACCGCTTCAGTTCCTCGGTCGATTTCTCTCATTTCAAAACTGGCGTCTGCGATTAAACGTCGTCGAGGTGCCCATCGCGGCCCTCTTAGGCGCGTTGCCTGGCTGCGGCGGCGCAATTGTAGTCACCTCAGCATTCGCAAAAGGAAAACTCTCATTTGGTGCCGTTGTAGCGGTGCTCGCTGCGACCATGGGTGATGCGGCCTTCCTAATGATGAGTAAAGCCCCGAGCACCCTGCTCACTGTGATGGCCTTGAGCTTCGCCTTCGGCACTGCTTCTGGATGGTTGGTGAACATCATCCATCACCCCGACTTTCTCCGTCCCATACCAATAAACGTCCCTCTGGCATCTTTGGAAACCGAAAAAGCGGACTCAACAAGCTCTGACTGGTTGAAGCAGTCACTCGTTATTCTCTGGTGTATCACTGCGCTTATCGGCGGGTTTGTTGTTTGGGCACCCGACTTTACGGCACGCGTCACGAACATGAACCTGGCTCATATTGAGCCCTTTATTGCGACCCTCGGGGTGATTCTATCTCTCTCGTTACTCACAACGAAAACCCCAAAAGAGCCGTGCCGATCTTCCCACAACGCGACCTGGAAACTCGACCAATCTTTACGGGTTGTCTACCGAGTAACGCTCTGGGTCGTTGCTGCATTCATTCTCTTTGAGCTTATCGGCATTGTAGTGCCATCCGCTGCAACAGTCCTATCCAACATTCCAGAAATGGCGGCGCCCTCCCTTGCGGTCGTTGTCGGGCTCATACCGTCGTGCGGTCCGCAGGTAATATTTACCGAGCTGTACCTCGGTGGCCATCTTGGCTTTTCGGCCTTGATTGCCAATGCCATCTCAAACGATGGCGACGCCCTCTTTCCGATGCTTGCAGTGGCCCCTAGAGCCGCGTTGTGCGCATCGCTCTACACCATGATTCCGGCGTTGACCGCCGGCTACATCGCTTATCTCTGGGCTTGACCCAATTTAAGATAGAAAGATTCTTCAAATGAATACAAAAGTCGCAACCGTTCTCTTAGCCGTCATCCTCTCTCTCGGCCTGAGTCATTACGCGCATGCGCAGAGAGCCAATCCGCGGGTTCACGAAGCGGTAGAGACACTCTACGAAACCGACTACAACGGTCGAGCCTTTACGCTTTTCCTTGGATGCTTCGGGGCACTTGAAGGCATCGGATTTGGAATGTGGGGCATTCATAAACGACCTCTCGGTACGGACGGTGCCGCTTCGACCCGTCACTTTGCCTCGGCTACATTGATGGCAGGTATGGGCTTTATGCAAATCATGCACGGGCTCTTGAGGTTTGAAGAACGCACCGTGAGCGCCTCAACCGCTAAGAAACTCCTCGATGATCCCGCCTTAATGGCGAGCTCGGGGCGCCTCTATCTGGAACACCGCGCCCGAGAAGCACAAACAACTCGATTTTGGGGAGCGACCATCACGACGCTCCAGGGATTGGCAGCCAGTAGCGTCGGGCTGGAACTATTACTTTCGGGCGATGGAGAACACACGGTTCAGGGGTCAATCGTCCTCGCCGCTGGCGCAATCATCACCGGAATAGGAGCCATCCATTATATCGGTGAGCCAAAGGCCGAACGCATTCGCGAGCATGCCTTGGAAGACGCCGGCGGTCAGCGCTCAGTCTTCGTAGCACCTACGCTGCTCGATGGTCCGGAGCATGAGGTTGCTCCGGGGCTTATGATTGCCGGGCACTTTTAAAGATTCGCGGCTCAGTCTTCCGACTCTGCCTTGAGAGCCCGGTCCAAAACGCGTGCGAATTTTTTGTCGGAACCACCACCCCACTCCTCAACAACCGCGCCATCAACCATGAGGTAATAATAGGGAAAAAATGGAAGCTCCATGTCGGGGTTCTTTACAACGCGAAATCCAAAGCCACGCTCCTCCGCCAAAGATTTCGCAATCGGGCCAAATGTGGTGCAGGTCGCGCAATCATCTTTTGACATCATGATTACTTCTTTCACTCTCAACTCCCTCGTTCGATGCGCCCTGAGGCGCTGATCCTTATTCTTGATAATGATAATCATTTTCATTGTCAATTTATAAAGAGTGCGTTAGCACTACGACGGGTTAAACAAAGGCCGGCGCTGCCGGACCAAGACGAAAGGACAACCGATGAGCATCCTCGTGGGAAAACGGGCGCCAGATTTCACAACGCAAGCAGTCAAGAGCGACGGAACCGTCACCGAAGATTTCAATTTCGGACAAACCATCGAAGGCAAGTATGCGGTACTCTTCTTCTACCCGCTCGACTTCACATTTGTTTGCCCAACCGAGCTGATCGCAATGGACAAGCGCATGGACAAATTCAACGAACTCGGTGTCGAAGTTGTTGGTGTCTCGATCGACTCTCACTGGACCCACAACGCTTGGCGTAAGACACCTGTAGACGACGGCGGCATTGGCGAAGTTCGCTACACCCTTGCAGCGGATATGAACCATGCTATCTGCCAAGCCTACGGTATTCAGTCAGACGGCGGCGACTCCCACTACCCTGCTGGCGTCGCAATGCGCGCCACCTTCGTAATCGATCCATCCGGTATCGTACGCCACATGGTCGTCAACGATGAGCCACTCGGTCGCAATATGGACGAAGTTGTGCGGATCGTCGAAGGATACCAGTTCTTTAAAGAGAACGGTCAGGTCTGTCCTGCGGGCTGGGATAAAAGTAAGGCTGCTTTTAAGCCTGCCAATCCAGCTGAGCTCGCTGCATATCTAAGCGCTAACGCCGAAGCGCTCTAAGCGACAACACCACACACGACAGACTCCTCAGGTCTTCGTGGTGTTTAAGCTAAAAGCCCCCAGCTCGATAATGCGAACGAGCTGGGGGCTTTTTTTGCGCATTCTAGGTAAACATCGCCCACACGCCGCCCATCAACGAAGTGCCACTCACAAGCACCGCGACAAGGACGTTTAGAGCCGAAGTTATAGACGACCCACCATTGCTCTCGACGCTCAGAGCAGCGAGCGTCGGCGCGACAATCAGCTCTGATAAAACCACCGCATAAAAGGCCGTCAATAAGGCTACAGCCATGGCCGGTCCAATCGCCGATGGGTCCGCCATATTTTGTAAGATTTGAACGATGCCAATCAAAAAGCCAGCTGCAGCTGCACCCAAGATTCCACTGCGCGCCGAGCCAAGCACCGCCGCTGCGATTTGCCGCTCCCCAACGTCGGTAGGTCTCTGACCAATTGACCGAATGCCGATCCGGATGGAAGACAGCGAGTGACGTGACAAAACAACGCCAGAAGACACACCTAGAACCAAAAGAGCCGACGGCAAATCTATAAAAACCAAGAAAGAGCTACCAAGTAAGATCGCTCCCATCAGACAGCTGAAAACCAAAATCCATCCCATTAGCTTCATACTCACCCCCAAAAATTCGTATAAAGAGGGTTCCGACAATTGATGGGTCCCGCAACGATTTCTCCGGGCAAGCGGGCAGCTCTTCCCAGAAAATTCGCGAAGTGTGAGTCGGATCACTGAGGATGGATCAGATGCGCTGCATCAACGTGGCAAAAGCCGCTCTCGAAAAGCCTGTTGAAGCTCAGAGCGACGCTCAGGCAAGAGCCGTGCTTGTCCCTCATTGAGCTCGATGGTTGTCCACCAATCATCCAATGGCAAGAACTTCGAATCCCCTACCTGTGCAGATTCCAGCCAGGTGACGTCGCCGAGACTCAAATCGGGAGGTCCAGGTAAGTGCAGGTCGGGAAAATACTCTGCGCTATCGGACCCGTGATGATGGTTACTCCAGGCGCGGGGCGCGATCCGGTTGGCCCAGAGCGACCAGGCCTCGACGCCAGGCAGCGAGGCTGCGGCAAAGGCCCAAAAGGTAATCGGCTTGCCATGAAGCGCGAGCGCCTCGTCTAAGAGCGCGGCATAATCGAAGGTATAGGACTGCGACTCCGATACCAGCGTCTCAACATAGGACAGATAAGGTGCATCGGCGAGCGTCGAGCTGGCCCAGAGCATACTCGTTCGGCAGCCCGGGTCCTGAGCCGGAAACTCAAAAATATAGGAATACGGGTCGGGTTCATCATCGGTAGGATGCTCACGCTCATCATCGAGAATCGGGATGACCACTGAATGAGCGCTTGGAAACGCAGTCACGGTCAGTCCGACATCCTCAAGTTCAAAACGCTGCACACCATCGAGCGACCAGAGGCCACGGCAGCGGGTCAAATCGAGTGACTCACAGACCAGATGCGGTCCAATGGCCTTCGCCCCATAGGCTCCCACCGCCAGTTCTTCAAAAGGTGCGCCATCCCACTCGAGCTCCGGTGCGCCACTGGTGACCAAGGCACCGCCACAGAGCAAATCGCCTTGCTCGAGGCAATCGCCGGTATGGTCAAAATGGTTATGCCCAATCACCACATAATCGACGTCTTCAAAGCCCAAGACCGAGAGAGCGTCTCGGTAATACGTGCCATTTATCTGATGGTCTAAGAGAATCCGGACTGTCCGTCCTTCAAATGCATAGCTCACCGCATAGGTCGTCACCCCAAGCCAGGTAATCTCCACTCGCTCAGCGCAGGGCTCAGGTTCGACCACCGGCGGCGACTCCGGCGTCACCGGAACGATGAGCCCTGGTGGCAGCGCGAGCTCTTTGCCTTCAAAGGGTGGTGGCTGGGCCGGTGTAGATTTGCGGTCGGTACATGCCACCAAAAGGAGGCTTCCCAAGAATAGCCGACACAATGATGAGAGCTGGTTCACATCTCAAGCCTGACGCAGCAACCCACGAAAGTAAAGAAGACGTCGATGAGGGGCTAACGCCGCCGGCAGACCTGGCTGCCCGGGGCATGTCCATGCAGTTGACCGCGTAATTCAAAATTCGACCGATAGAAGCCGCAGACCTCGTGACCGTTCATGTGCCGCTGAAAAAAGAAGCCAGTGCAAGCCTGGTTCTTTAAACACCGCTCTTGGCAATAAGACACCGCACGCTTCGAATCTGTAGGCGCGCCGTACACCGGGTTGGCATTGCAGATGAGCTGTCCGTTTACTCTGCGACATGGATTGGTCAGGCTTACCTGGTCGTAATGAAGATTCGCGATGAAGTTGATCGACGTGTCGCACTCGAAGGGGCCTTGTGCCCTCGCCTCTTCATCCGCTTGCGCAAGCGTTCGACGCTGACCTTTAGCACCCAGAGTCACCGCATACGCGTCGCGGTAATCCATCGACCGAACCCGACCGACCGCCGCACGAACCGTGTCGCGTTCATCCATGCCAAACGGCCCAACGTAGACGATCCAGAGGTCTTTATTGCCCGCTGAGCCATAGCCTTGAAGAGATGCAATGTGTGCGTTCTCGCCCTGCTCGCGCAGCTCACTGGCCAGACGCTCGGCCCGAATCCGCGACGGAAGCGCTGAAATCGCGATAACCCAAAAGGGTCCTTCGCTCTCCGGAATGGCCAAGTCATAACGGCCGTCCTCGCGTCGCTCATCCCATACCGACCGCTTGAGCTTTCCAATCGCTGTAACACTGACATTGTCTACATCGATACAGTTGGCCAAGCCCGCATAGAACGAGAGGCTTGTGACGGCTTCGCTGGCTCGGAACTGCATCGTTACCCGCTTTGCTACGTTCGGATTCTTTAGGTTCACCGAGTGCTCGGGACCGATCGCGAAGCTCTGCTCCTGCGGGCCAGCGCGAACCTCCACCACATCGACATCCTTGCCATCCCAGTCGCCGCTGAAGGCATCAAATTTGAGCTGATAGGTCATCCCCGGCTTCGTCGCAATCTGCTGCACAATGCCTCCAGCGGTCTGAGGGCAATGACCGTGCAAGTGACCCGTAACATGACCGTTGCCCCATTTATGCTCATGGAAGCCGTTGCGTCGTGGACTGTGGTTAAGCTCGCGCCAATGCGCACGCCCCGCCGAGAAGTCGCCGTTCTGTACGAGGTTCACACCGCGCACATGAAGCCCGCCGCCACCAAGGACAGTCTTGGCTGCGGGAGGAACCGGACAGTGCTCAGGGGCATGGATCTCAAAGGACGCGCCGGCGCTGAGTCCGCGCGCATTGAAGCGTCCGCCGGGAAGAGAGAACCAACGGTTATCCGTCTTTCGCGTCTTGCCGCAGTCACGCGGAAACGCCACGTCGGGGTCGTTGTAGTTGCAAAATGACCACGGCCCGTTTTCGGTCAGGAGATCTCGGTGCCGGTCGAAGAGTCGGAAATCGCGGTTGAGCTGATTGGCGTCGTTGCGCCAGGTCTCCACAAAGAGGCCATAAGCGTCGAGGTTGGCTGGAAGAGACGTGAGTCGCTGATAGACTGCCATCACCGCACCGTTGCGACGGTAACGAACAACCGGGCATGCTTTGAAGGCCTCGTTGAACGCTTGGCGGCCGGCATTCGTAACAACGCCACTTCCGTTCGCAGTGACCTCGACCAGCTTGGTATACGCGCCGCTTTGTGCGTCGTTGTCGAGATTGCGCTGAATCCACTTGGCGAGTGTACTGCTGCCGCGACCATAACCGCCCGGTAAGGGTCGAAGGTCTTTGGTCTGCATTTTGGGCTGGGAGCCCCAGTGAAGCGGAAAGCGACGCTTCGAAGGGGTCGATGGACGGGTCAGGCGCCCCTTCCCGGTGCCGGCGCTGATGAGACGAAACTCCTCCCAGGGACCAATACCCGCGCGATTAGCGTTGACCTCACGCCCGCCATTGCCCTCCGCAACTACATAGCGACGCTGATGCGAGAGACACTGAAAGGAAAACACGTAATACGGCCGGCCCGAAGGATGACTCATGTCGCCCTTAATTTTGCCGGTGATGGCGAATTTCTCCCAGGGTCCCAGACCGGTTCGATTGCCCTCAAGGCGGCCATCGGGCTGACACGAGAGATAGGTCTTATGGGCGAGATTGAAGATGGCATAGACGCCTGGTTCAACTTCGGTGAACCGGAAGGTCCCAGCTGGACCGCACTTTTCGCGGTTCGCATTCACGCGTCGGGTGTCTTGACCTTCGACAACCATAAACTGACCATTGCCGGCGGCGATACAAAGCTCCGCACCTTGTCTCGCGTTTTGCGCAACGACCGAGGCCGGTGACATCATGCGTAGCGCATGAGCCGCATCGACAAGACCGAGGCTCGCAGCCAGCGTGAGCAGCGCACCATACTGAATCTTAAAACCACGCATCCTTTTCATCCCCTCGTTCAACGTCTGCCTGGTGGCTATCCGAAGCCGCGCAGCGTTTCCAGGTTTAAACTTGAGTGACGTCGGGTAAGTCCACGACATTCACCCCTGCTCCATACTTTTAGAACGGGAGAATCACAGCAAAGCGGTCAAACCCCAGGTCGTAGAGTGTGAAGTGGCGCACGTTTTGGAAGTCTAATTCGCCACGTCTCCGAATCAACGACTTTTTTTGAGGTTGGTGATACCGAGGGAACGACTCTCTCTGGCTGGAGAATTTGCGCCCCAACGTAATACCGTTCATAACGTCACCCCATCAGGGCAAATACTAGCTCAGATGCGCAAGGGCGATAACCCTAGCGTTGAATTCATGGAGCTCAACCGTCAATGCAACACATCTTTCCCGGCCCCCATCTTCACGAATTAACCCGGCTTTTGGGCCTCAACCGACGAACGCAGGTGGTCGATATTGGCGCAAACCCAATCGACGGTGAGCCGCCCTACCAAAACCTTCTCAAGGAAGGGCTCGCGGATATCGTGGGATTCGAACCACAGGTCGACGCCCTTGAAAAGCTAAACGCTCAGAAAAGCGAGCACGAAACCTATCTCCCCTATGCAATCGGTGATGGGCTGACCAAGACACTCTACCTGACGGCCGCACCAGGCATGACGAGTACCCTGCGACCTGACCCCCGTCTCCTCGCGCTCTTCAACGGCTTTTCGGAATTCGGTGAAATACGAGAAGAAATAACACTCGAAACCCGGCGCCTCGATGATGTCGGAGAGATCTCAAATGTAGACTTTCTGAAGATCGATATCCAAGGTGGCGAATTAAACGTGTTCGAACACGCAAACAAAGCGCTGGACACTGCGACCGTTGTCCAAACCGAGGTTGCGTTCATGCCCCTCTATGAGGGTCAGCCACGCTTCGGTGAAATCGAACAAGCGATGAAATCACGCGGTTTCGTTCCGCATACCTTTATCGATATGCGAACAACATCCATCGCGCCGGTGGTTTTCAACAACGACCCCTATCAGGGGCTCAACCAAGTCCGGGAAGCCGATTGTGTTTTCGTAAAAGACTTCTCAAACCTGGCCGCCTTAACCAGCGAGCAGATGCAGCATTATGCGATAGTGATTCATAGCTGCTATGGATCATTCGATCTCGTGCACCTGATCCTCCAGGCATTGGTGCAACGCGGAGACCTGCCGGCCAATGCGCCTCAGGCCTATTTGGGCATCATGAGCCGCGGATGATAACCTACGCGCCTTCGGCACACTCAATACGCACATAGGTGGTGCGACCGGGGGCAATCTCAAACGAAGGTGCCTCGACCGGCCCCCACCCCAACATCGGCGTACAGCCCTCGGGCAGGTTCAGATAGCGCAGTGTGTAGGTTCCCGCGGGCAGATTGACGAAGACGCCGCCGCCATTGCTGGAGGTCTCGGTAAGCTCAGTATCCGGCAGGCCGCTGGAGGTCGTGTAAAACGGGCCATCGCCCGCCGCCGGTTCAAGCGCTACCTGGATCCCCGGCACGTTGATGCGATCACCAAAGATACCGTTGCTGATCGAGAAAGCGATCTGACCCGCATCCGCAACCGCGGGCACGTCTAAGATGCCAATCTGCAGCTCAGATAAGAGCTCGCTGCCCATCGACACCACGGGCACAGTCTGGGCTTCGCTGCCCGTCATCACCGGGATCACCCCGCCAAGATACTCGGGCATCGTGACGCTGAGACTGATATTGCTCTCGGCCGGAACCCCGTCGATCGAATACACACCATCGGCGTCGGTCGTGGTGCAGGTGGACGTATTTAAGATGCAGACCTCGACCCCTTCGAGCCCTTCACCATTGCCGAGGTCATTCACCGGTCCACTCAATGTAATTGTAGGCCCAGGCGAATCGCTCCCACAGGCGGAGATCAACGCAACCATTGAAAAAACCGACAAGAATCTACGCACCATTCGACTTCCCCCTCTGGACGGAGCATCGCGTGGGTCGAAGGTCTTCGCAAGTCAGGGTGCATCTGTGCAGGTAGAGGCTATGAGCGTCCAAAGAGACCATCCGCATATCCTTGAGGTCCCTTCTCCGGTATCCAGTCTTCAGAAGGTCATACGTCGCATCACACCACCCTCTGCAACCCGGCTCCGACCGAAGGCGGCTCTGCGTCCACCGACTCAAGCTCAACCGGCCTTTTCGGGCTCTTACTCGCGTTGGGTGTTGTACTCCGTAGACGCCGGCTCACTTTGGCACGCGGATAGCCGGTCAGATGCTTAGGAATGCAACTGAAAGCGAAGAGACGCTGACGGCATCGGTGCAGATTACTGCACCGTCCTCGCAAAACGAAACCCCATGTTGTCGTAGCGGTTGCCTGGCGGCCAGAAGTTACGACTCGCAACACGCACGCTCCAGTCGTAGTAGTCCCAGCTGCCGCCGCGTATGACACGATTGGAAAGAACAATGAAGCAGGAACCTATACCTGAAAGAACAATGAAGCAGGAACTTATACCTGTGTCCTCTTCGTTGTGCAGTGACGTACACTGCGATACCGGCGACTGGTTTTCGATTCCCTTCCTATCGTGATATGTATTGAAAGTGAAAACATACTGGGCAGGATGTATGTCGCGCTTCGCGGCCTTGCGGTTGAACATGTCATCTCTACGAACATTTTTTCTCACAGCGTTGTGTTTG
>JAYYQC010000420.1:0-2820 GCA_036128675.1 Myxococcota bacterium
CCGCGCAATCCTATCGGTTGGCTCACTTACCCGTGATGGAAGCCCTTCGCCTACGTCTAATTTCGGCTCAAGCGTAGACCTCTGGGCACCGGGTCGCTCAATCTGGAGCACACTTCCGGGCGATACGTATGGTTTCGAGCAAGGAACCTCATCAGCCGCCGCCTATGTAGCGGGCATCGCTGCACTCTACGCGAGTGTTGTGCCCGATGCGACCGGCTCCGACATTGCGTCCAAGCTGAAGTCTACCAGCGCGGAAGCCGAGTTCGGACAGCTCGTCAACGCAGCCAACGTGTTGCGTGAAGGACTTCCGCCGCCCGTGCCTGCCGTGATCACCTCCGTGACGCCACTTCCGGGTGCCAGCGCGGAAGTCACGTGGGATTACCCCAGCGCGGTCCGCCCAGATGCTTTTGAGGTTCATTGGCGCGTCGTCGAGGAACCCAGCGAGGAAGACGCATGCTTTCTCCCGCAGATTTATGGAGCAGATGGTCGAAAAGATTTCTACCAAATCAATCAGATTAATCCGTTGGCAACACAGCTCGCCGACGCATCTGTCGCACTCTTTATGAATCCAAACTTTATTCAGCGCGATTCAAATGGGGGCGTCTCAATTTACGACCGCATCATCTACGGTAATTACTACAACCTCTGTCAATCCGAGCCCTTTTGGTCACAGCCGATTGGTTCCAATTGCTCAGGGCTCCTCGTCGGGCCTGACCTTGTCGCGACCGCTGGTCACTGCATCGAATCTCAAGCCGCCTGTGAGAATATCACGTTTGCCTTTGGATACCGGATGGACGCAGCTGACTCGCCGCGAACAACCCTCCCAGCCGAGGATGTGTACGGTTGCGCTGAACTTGTCTCTCAACATTACCAAGGCCTGCCGGGGCACGACTACGCCCTCGTCCGACTCGACCGAGAAGTTGTTGGACATACCCCCTTCCCAATCCAGCGCGCCTTTAACATCGACAACGATACGCCGGTCGTCGTTGGCGGTCACCCCAAAGGGCTGCCGTGGAAATACTCAGACGATGCGAGAATTCTTTCAAACAGTGGCTCTACCTATTTTCTTACCTCACTCGATGCCTACCAAGGCAACAGCGGTTCGCCGGTTGTACGTGAAGATACCGGGGAGATGGTCGGGATTCTCTCCTTTGGTACGCAGGCTAATTTCTGGCCCAGTGGTAGCTGTAACGTAAGCCCTCAATGCGATGACACCGTCCCCGGTGCGTGCAACAGCTTCTACATTGGCGTCAGTCGTCTTGATGCAATCATCGACCTTATTCCGCCGCTTGAAGAGCCGCGCTGCGAGAGTGATGCAAGCTGCGACGATGGTGATATCTGCAATGGCACCGAGACCTGTGACCTAGAATCAGGAAACTGTATCGCTGGAACACCACCGGAGCCGCCGGTCCTCGAAGAGGGTACTTTCGGGTATATAACGGTCTCGAGCGATGCGCGTGACGCCATCTTGGAGAACCTGCCTTTGGACCGCCGCCTCGAAATTACAGTCGTTACAGTGCATGCCGACGGTGAGCGCGCGACCAGCGCGGCTGAGGATACTATTCTCGAAACCTTGGACCCACCACCACAGGTCATCGACCTTGTCGCGGAAACGGTCACGGCCTCAACCTTAGAACCGAGCGTCATCTCAGCCAGCACAACCCTGAACGACGGCTGGCGTGCCGAACAGCTCAGCGATGGTTCCACTATTTCCGGTTGGTCAAGCGCACGAACACCGAGCCCGAGTCCAACCACCATCACCATTGAGTTCGATGCGCCTCAGTGGGTCTCATCGCTCGAACTTTTAGCCGCCGATGCATACCCCGAGCTCTTTCCCAAAGGTGTCGCGATTTATGGGAAGCTCGGCTTTGCACCGCGAACCCTTCTCGAAGCTGCAAACCTTCGCGAGAGCCACTACCGTTCGTATTTCCAAGACCAACAATTCGATCAGATCATCATCGATATCACCGATATGAATCGGCATGTCTCGGGCGATTATCATGCCGTCTTAGGAGATATCATTGTACGCGGTGGTCACGAGCGCTCCGATGCCTTAATGCTACACTTTACCGCTCCCGGTGATGACCCCAACTACGGCCGCGCTGCCCACTATGAAGTTCGCTGGAGCAAACAGGCATTCCCTGCCACCGCCGCAGCCTTTGAGGGACTGAGCGCTCAGAGACTCTATACTTCCCCGCTTGCTGCAGGTGAAGCCGAAGCACTTGAGCTTGACGGTCTCCTCGGCGGAACCCGCTATTATGTTGGGCTCGTTGCGGTCGACCGACATGGTAACCGCTCGCCGCTCTCCAACTTAACGACCGCCTTAACGCCAGCCGGCATACCCCCGATGGTCAGCGACCTGAGCGCCCAGCGCTCTCTGGATGACTGGGGTACGACCTTGAGTTTCACCGCACCGAGGGACCGACGTGGAGATTCGCCCGCCGCCTACGATATCCGCATGTCGGAGCGCCCCATCGAACCGAGTAACTTCGGCCTCGCCACCCCGCTGCCGACCATCGCGCCTATCGCGCCCGGTCAACTGGTAAGCGTTGATATCCAGCATAGCGACGCCAATCAGGCCTACTTCTTCGCGATGAAAGTTGTTGGGCAGGAAGGCGAGACCAGTCGATTATCCAACCTCGCGCTCTCATTGCCCGCTCGCCCAACCGATACCACCGAACCAGCTCAGTCTAATCTCGTCGGCGAGCTCTTGGCACCTCTGGTAACCGATCCCCCTCTTAAGCTGAGTACTTCGTCAGGGCACGATGCTTCTGCAATCAGAGATGCCGACGATGGGTCCGAGCTCGCGTTCACAGTTGT
>JAYYQC010000421.1:0-2396 GCA_036128675.1 Myxococcota bacterium
AAAGCGGTCCTCACCCTTCAGCTCTTCTCGGTCCGCAAGGGCCAGATTGAGACACAGCGAACCGTAACACTCAAGAACATCGATACGCTCGCTGGCCAGATGCGCAGTGAAGCATACGCGCTGATGGGACGTGAGGCCCCAAAGCCGAGAGCTGCATGGTATGCACAGCCACTGACTTGGGTGTTGGTAAGCGCCGGTGTTGGGGCGATCGCCGCCGGCTTTTACGCACTCAACCAAGAGCCCGACCCAGTGACACTTGAACCGGAGATTCTCTCGCCGCCGGATGGGCCACTCGGCACTGTGACCTTTGGTCTCAGTACCAACGCAGGAGGTATCGTATGGCGGTGGTAAGAATCTTCACCATCCTGCTGACACTCTTGTCTGTCGTTGCCTGCAAAGACGCGGTGGTCATCACGCCCGACCCCATTCGCGGCTATGGCGCGTCCGTGACCGTGAAGCTCGGCGACTCGAGTCCACTTCAGTCTGGGTTTTACCGCATTCAGCTCTTGCGCGCGGATGGCTCGTCGGACGAGCGCTTCCCGGAGATTCGCGAGCTCGACTACGTCGGTGGAGAGCAGACCTTTGTGCTGGCCGTGGATGAGCGCGTGTTCGACAATGCCAACGCCATCGAGGCGCGACTCTATGTCGAAGCGTTTGTCGGCGATGTAGCAAAATCAGAAGCGGTCGGAAGTCGGAGCATTACCCTCACAAGCGGCGAAGACATCGAGACCTCACTGACGCTCATCTCAGCACCGGCACCAGTCAATAATCAGACCGTGAAGCTTTAATACCTCACCGATGGTACCTGGCGGGAAAACGACTCCCAGCGCGGTCGCCTCGCAGCGATTACCTTCAAGAGTGCGCCGCCCGAAGGCTTTTCCTACCATCTCTGGCGACTCATTGGCGAAGGCAACGATATCAAGAATGTCCGACATATGGGTGTCCTCAATACCGAGGTCGACCGCGTCAACCTCTTCAATGCAACTGATCTCAGCATCGACGAAGCCGGCCCCTTCTATCAGCTCGATAATCTCGCCTTCGCCATCAGCTCTGAGTCGCCCGAAGATGGCGGCTATCTCGATAAGCCTCTCGGCTGGGTCCTCTGGGTAAATGAAGGCCCCGCAGCCGCTGCGACCACCCTCATGAATACCCTATTCACGCACAGTGCCGACATGGCCGACACATTGGCCACCACCGTGCAGCACGGCGGTTTCTCAACCAATGGGGCCACCATCGCACTGGTTCAGAGTCACGGCGAACACGCCTACCACTGCATTGTCGGACCGGAGCACCCACTTGGCTTCGCGCAACAAGACTTCGACAATGACGGCGACCAGGAAGTCCGATGCGGCGAGACGGGGTTCTATAATTTCCTGACACCCCTGGTAGACGAATTCGGCGGTATCGAAGATCTCGATTTGGCCTTTGAAGATGCCTTGGCAATCCAGACCAGCTTTTCCAGCTGCGTCAACGGGCTCGAAAACCTCGCCAACCTCGATGCGTACGATGCCTCGCTCGCCGGACGCGCGCGCAATGCGATACTCGACTTTCAAGCGGCCTCATCCGCGCTCGGTCAGGCGGACGACGCGACCGGGCAGATCGTCACCGAGGCACTCATCGCCCTCTACGGCGGCCCCTACTCAGAGGACGCTGAGCCTTCGAGCCTCGGCTATGACTGTATCAATCAAAGTATCGAGCGACTCAGCCTCACGCCGTTCCTCCCTTTATAACGTCGATCACCGACACCGAATGAACGCGTTGCCTTCGCTAGACGCGACGCCGAGGAGCGATTCCTTCTTTGGCCACGCGGCTGGAGACTTCGCGTAAGCGCACTTCAACTCTCGGAAAAATGCGCGCAACCTTCACCAGCTCATCCGGACAGAGGTCATCAAGGGGCGCATCGAGGATAGATTCCTGCAGTGTGAGGCCACGCTGGAGATAACGCTCCAGCTCACGTCCACGCAGCGCGTCGCTCTTCGTTGTGAGCCACCACTCAAGCTGCGCATGCATGCCAATCATCCAGGAAACCTTTCACGTTGAAGAGTCTGCG
This sequence comes from Myxococcota bacterium, assembly GCA_036128675.1. Lineage (GTDB taxonomy): Bacteria > Myxococcota > XYA12-FULL-58-9 > XYA12-FULL-58-9 > JABJBS01 > JAYYQC01. The sequence continues at coordinate 2,051 of JAYYQC010000421.1, forward strand.
CCACCCTCTAGTCTCGCAACGCCAAAGACAACCGTCTCAGTCCAGTATTTTCGGATTCCGGAAGGTTTAGGTTCTAAAGTGTGGCGACGCTCACATAAGGAAGCGCCTCCATAAAAACTTAAAGAACCTTGATGGCTCTACTCACGCCTGATCCAGCTTGGACCGGAAATAATCCACCGAGGTCAGCTTAGATTGCAGAGATGATGCCGCTCGAACGACGTCACGTCCGTCGACGATATAGTGGTCCACAACCAGGCCGATACCCAAAATTTTTCGTACCGCGGGCGCGCCTTCATGCACGACTACCCGGTCGGTCAAGACCGTCGGAAAAAGTGCAGTCTGATTG
>JAYYQC010000422.1:0-10000 GCA_036128675.1 Myxococcota bacterium
AATCGCAGAGCGCAATGGGATGACGGCCTGCTCTTCCCCCTCTACCGATGTCTGCTTCTCTACCATGCAACCCCAGCATACCCCCGCAGAGCAGCCTTCGCAAAGCGATAGCCTGCTTGACCTCAAGAAGGCAATTGCGGACACTCCAGCATGCAAAGACTAAAAAAACTCACGAAAGCTTTTGTTGTTTCCGCAACGCTGACTCTCGGCGTCAACGTTGTCGGAGATGCATTTGCTTCGGGCAGCTACGCCCCCCCAAAAGTTCGAAATGCAGGTCAAAATGCGAAGATCGAGCTCTACCATCTGGGCAAACGTCTGGTCCTAAAGAGACTTAATCCGAGTGATGCGAAGCTCACCAAGGAGCAACAATCCGAACAGCAGGCACAGCTCGCACGACTCAATACGCTCATACAGCAAAAGCACCTAAAGAGCGTCGCACTGGGCCACCTGAGCGCCCTAAACGCGAGAGAGCTTCAAGCTGTCGTTCTCTATCTAACCACCCGCTACGGAGTAACAACACGATGAGACGCCATTCACTCAAGCTCGTCGCGAGCGTTTTAGTCATGACCTCTACGAGTCTGGCAAATGCGACGGCTTGGCCTGGCCTTCCTGGTCAAACCGAGTTCTCGATATCGTACGAAAATACACAATACGATGACCTGCTTACTGCCGATGGTGCAGTGTCGAAAGGTTGGGGTGTCGCTTCTCATGCCACTTTTTTTGGGTTTAGCTATGACCTCACCGACGCAATTAGGCTAGGTATGAACGGCGGATATGGAGAGAGCTCAAGTACAAAACCAGGCGGTACAACGAAAGGTATTCTCGATAGCGATGTCCACGCAGAAATCAATCTGGTGAGTCCTTTTGAAACAGAAGGCTTCGGACTCGGAATTCGAGCCAGTTATCGCATTCCCGGAAGCTATGAACTGCAGAGAGTTCCGCATGGACTCGGTAAACGTGTTCAGGCGGCAAGTCTCGAAGTCGCTCTAGGCTACAGCGTTGACACAGTAGTTTTCGAAACGAGCTTGGGCTATCGACTGACCATACCGCGCTCGGCAGCGGCGCCTGATGATATCTTCGGGCAGAGTAGTATTGCTTGGTCACCGATCGAAAGAGCCCTTCTCGCCCTCCATTACACATTTCAGCTTGGTCAGAGCGGTCCAGACTTAAGTCCGGACGTCGTGGACTTGGTAACGCTCAAAGAAGAAGATCATACGCTTCATGCATCACTCGGCTACCGACTATTCGATGACCTAGGGTTCAGCCTTCGTTTTGCGAAAGCCCTAGCTGGACGAAATGCTCCCGATGCGACGCGCTTGGGATTCTCGGTCAATTACAGCCTCTAGGTCTTTGCGACTCGGCTCACCCGAAGCCCTCCAACAATCATCGCAACGCATTGAATCCACCACACTGCATCTGGATGAGAATGCAGTCCTTCGGCGCGGTGTAGATCTCCAGTCCATTGTGCTTGCCAATAAACCACAGGAATCACGGCAATCCACATTCCCCACCACGTTCGTTCTCGCGAGACCACCAGTCCTGGAAGCAACCACAAGAGGTACCAAGGGTTAATGACAGTCGACGCCAGCACCCAGAGTGCAAAACACTCGGACCAAAGAGTCAGATTGCTTAGTTCATCTCGCCAAGGACGACGATAGATCAGAAGCGCCCCACCCAAACCAAGTACCCAAATCATTGAAGGCATCGTAGCGAACCACTTCCATATGATGGGATTGTGCTGCCAATCTCGGTAGAGCGCTTCAAGTCCGTCAAAATTCAACGGCCCCATAACACCCAAGAGAAACGCTAGAAATAGAAACCCAAAAGTGAGGCCCACAATAAGATTTCGCCGTGCGGTAAAGTCTGCCCTGGCAAAGACCACAATCATGAGGAGCGGCGGTAATAAGCTCCATCGCCCACCCAGCGCGAGGGCGAGAAAAAAACCCGCCCTTAAAAAATGACGTTGACGGATCAACCCAAATGCCAAAATGAAAAAGCCGACCCCGAAGACTTCCGCATGGCATTGAAGCAGTATCTCCCAAAACCACAGGGGACAGGTAATCCATGCAACCAGAGCCCTAGAATCCCACCAAGTACGTGTAGTTATGAGAAAGAGCGCTTCGAACAAGATTAAAAGGAACTTCCAACCGATGAGCGACGTCGGGCTTAAAAGCCAGCCGAATGCACCAAAGAGGATCCAAAGTGGGCCATAGACAGTCGGTAAATGGGGATAGTTGATTCCGTCCGCGAGCCAACTCTCACCTGAGCTCAACGTCTGACCAAAAAAAGCCTCAGGCGCATGTAAATAGGGCGTGCCTTCATGAACGAGTCGAGCGCCATCCCAAAGGTAACGGTAGACATCATCATCAACACTCGGATGCCCGGAGAGTAGAGACAAGGAACGCGTCAGCAACCAAAGAATCACAATGCCCGTAGCGCTCAGATTGATTCGATGGCGAAGGTAGAGCACTAGGAAAAACCAGGCTACCGACGTGAGGGTGAGTGCTACAATACTAAGACTATCGAAGTTCCGGGAATTGAGCCAAATGAGGAAGGTCGGATTGATAAATAACAGAATAAGCGCGAGTCGGGTCCACACCTCAAATGCCTGTCCTGAAGCGAAGGTCCGGGACCCTATACCGGGTCCGAGTCACGTTTAATTTGCGTCTTTCTCGACCTGTTGATCGATGCGTCGCTGCACTTCTTGAAGGACGTCCTTCAGACCTCGGGCCACCTGACGACCATCGAAGCTCTCATCGAAGAGCGCATCATCATATTGAGCTTCAACTTCCATCAAAACCCTATAGAGGTAATCCCGCGACACGGCACGCGCCTGGTTACCAATGACTTCGGAAGACTTAACGACTGTTTTCATTGGGACCCCCTCCTCGTACTTGAAATCTCCCTAGGATCTGAGATCAATGCAAGCCTGCATCAGCGCGTGGTGCGGCATAGTCGATCAACTACATCGGAGGAGTTTCCCCACATGCAATTTACAGTCTTCGGCGCAGGTCTCATGGGGCGTTATATTGTCAATGACCTAACGACCCACCTCGATGCGCAAGTAACGTGGATAGACCGCTCGAAAGCAGCCCTGGAGGCCGGGCGAGCGTCTCCCACGAATGCAGCAAAGACTCAGCTGGTAGAAGCGTCCATTACGCCTGAGTCCGATTTTACACCACACATTCAACCAGGAAGTGTGGTGATCGGTGCAAGCTCCTATGAACACCACTACCAACTCACTCAGGCAGCCTTTAAGCAGCGGGCCCACTGGTTAGACTTAGGTGGAAACAACACTGTCGTTGCAAAGCAGCGTGCCCTCGACGAACAAGCAAAACAGAATGGACTGGTTGCAATCCCAGACTGCGGGCTGGCACCCGGTATGGTTTCCATCTTGGGTTGGGAACTTCATCAACGCTTTGAGCACGCGGACACCATCGCTCTTCGCGTTGGAGGGCTCCCTTCAAAGCCCGCGAATGCACTAGGCTATCAGCTCGTTTTCTCAGCGCGCGGCTTGCTCAACGAATACCGTGAGCCTTGCACCGTTCTGCGTGACGGCAGTCTTCTCGAAGTCCCGCCAATGACCGAACTTGAAACATTGAGCCTCGGTGAACGCTTCCCAGAGCTCGAGGCTTTCACGACCTCTGGCGGCATCTCAACCCTTGCAGAGTCCTTGGTTGGACGCATCGAACATGCAGACTATAAAACAATCCGTTACCCAGGCCATGCACGCATCATCGCCACCATGATGTCTCTGGGCTTCTTTAGCGACCAGCCAGTGGCTCAGAGTGGCGAGACAGCTTTTGATGTATCTGCAGGAATCCTCGAGAAGAGCCTCTACTCCGATGCCCCGGATGTCGTACTGGTGAAGGCAGAAGCCAAACAAGGTTCGACGCCCCTCGGTGCATGGACATGCATCATCGATGCTGACGAAACTTGGACCGCAATGCAGAAGAGTACCGGTGCGAGCGCGGCGGTAATCGCTGAGCTTATCGCGAAAGAAAAAGTGAACGGGCCCGGCGTGTTAACCCAAGAGGCAGGCGTCCCCGCAGAAGCCTATGTAGAAGGTCTTCGCCAGCGTGGCATCATATTGGAGAAGTCATAAGAGTTCGAGAAGAGCCTTGCCCTTTTCATGAACCTCGGGCTCATCAATGGCAATCAGAGCCGATTTGATTCGTGCCTTGAGGGCGGCTGCTCGCTTCAGAGTCCCCTCAGAGAGCAAGCGCTCGATTGTTTCCATCGTCTCAAGAACCAACTCATCATCATCCGTATCGAGAAGGCGTCCCAATAAATCATTGTCCGAGGGGAACCCAAAGTCCGCTCGATACGCGCGAAACGCCTTTAGAAATTTACGAGGCTTAAGCTCAGCCATCAGCGCCTCACGCGCACTTTTTTCTTCCGCGCTGCGTTTGCCCAGCTCGGTTTCGCCCAGTTGCTCCTTTAAGTGCTCAGGTAGTCCGCCACCTTCAAAAATTTTGTTCAGCTCGGATTTATAGGCTCGATAGGCCTGAGATTCTTTCTTCGGAGGTCGGTTCCCTCCAGCTGGACCATCGCGATGGTTTGAGCGATCTTTAGCGGCATCGCGGTCCCGCCATGACTTACGTTCGTCTGACACGTTGTCCTCCCAAATTGGGTCGCGTTATTTCCACTTGAGTCGCTCAAGGTCAACCATTGAGCTCACAACTTTAAGTTCTTCACGCTCAATCATTCCGTAGAAATCCTCACGAAGTAGTTTAGATAGCCCTTCATGCTCGGGCGTTTCATGGTTACCAAACACGCCTACATACATGTCGCGTCCAGAAAACTTCGCCGAGTAGAGCGCCTTATCGGCGACATTGAGGACCTCTTCCCAGCTAACTAGACCAGGTCTATCCAATGAAAAGGGATAAGCTGAAAGCCCGATCGAACAGGTGACATCAATGCTTCGGCCGCCGCCGATCTCAAACGTGTGCTCGCGAAAAGCCCGTCGAATTCTCTCGGCCAAGATATGAGCCTTCGCCCGCCCAGTGTTTCGTGCAATCAGGATGAATTCTTCGCCGCCCCATCGAGCAATGGTGTCAGTGAGACGTCCTACCTTTTGCAGAATTCTAGCAACCTCTTTGAGGACGGCGTCGCCAGCAGAGTGACCATAGGTATCGTTGATCGACTTGAACTTGTCGAGGTCGAGCATGATGAAGACCATCCCAATATCGTCTTTCACCTCGTCACTATCACCACGCGCTTTCGCCTCAAACAACTCTCGGTCGATGGTAGCAAGATAATTGGGAATTACGTCGTAAACATAGCGACGGTTTCTAATCTTGGTGAGGGCGTCGATAAAGCTTTGTTCTTGAAGTCGGCGGTTGGTATCCTCTAGCTCGCGCGTTCGTTCTTTTAAAAGCCGCTCCTGAGCAGCCTCGCGCTCTTCCATTGTTCTAATTCGAACTCGGTGCAAGGTCAGCCCCAGCAGGACGACGAGAACACCTACCCCAAAGTAAAAGAGTGGGCGCTCTGTCAGTTTGGGGCGGATACTGAGCTGCACCGATGAAACATACGGACTGTAAACCCCGTATTTGTTGCGACTCCGGACTTCAAAGGTGTAATCGCCGTGATCGAGGTTTAGAAAGGTCGCGGTTCGCTGATGTCCAAAGTCAACCCACTCGTCTTTGAAGTTCCTCAACCGATACTCGAATCGAATCTTCTTCGGCACGACAAAGCTCGGTGCGACAAAATGAAACTGAAGCTCCTGGATCCCTGGACCAAGAATCAAGCGATTCTTCGGCACGTACGAATTGCCATCTGCGACCACCTTCTCCAAGAGGACTGGTGGTTTCAAAACGCGAGTCCGCTTTTGGGGCTCAATAATAACGACGCCGCGCAGAGTGGGAACCCAAATACGTCCATCTTTCGAGATCGTACCAGCGTCTTCGCCACCCGAGTTACATTCCGAGCTAGCCATCCCATCCTCTACCCCATAGCTGACCGACTCAACCCGCGTGAGTTTCCCTGCGAAGACATCTGTAATCTGTGCCTTGGAAGTCCGAGAGACACCTTTGTTGCTACTCATCCAGAATTGGCCCGCACGGTCTTCTAGGACCGTGTAGACAATATCGTCGTGAAGTCCCTTTCCTACATTCAATCGGTCAAACCGCTGCCCTTGATACCGAAAAAGTCCATCGTCGGTACCAATCCAAAGCATCCCCTCAAGGTCCTGATAAAAATAATGGACAGAAGAGTCAGTGAGGCCATCATCCTCATTGAAGTTGGTGAATTCACCGTCCGCGAAACGACTCGCGCCTCGCTCAGTCCCAATCCAAAGGACGCCCTCGCGTGTCTCGTAGATAGCCCGCACTTGATCATGAACAAGGCCATCAAGGTGGTCGTAGGGAGTAATCTCTCCATCTTTGAGTTGGACAATCCCTTTGCCTTTGGTGCCGATCCAAATCGAATCATCGCTCGCATGTAAAAGCGCCTTGACGGTGGGAGCCGGCAATCCATTTTCAGGGGTGATGTAGCGAAAGGCACCGGTGTTGATATCGTAGATTGAAATCCCTGCATCACCACCGATCCATAGTTCGTCATCCACCCGCAAGAATGAGAAATGTGGCCCTGTGAGCAGCCCGTCCTTATCCGAGAGCGTTGCTACGACTTCTCTTCCCTCGACCCTGGAGACACCATTCTCTGTACCAATCCAAATATTATCTTCGTCATCAGCATATGCAGAAACCGCGATTCCCTGAGTCAGTCCGTCACGGATGGTAAGTGAGGTAAAGTCTCCGTCCCATAATTGGACCATTCCACCAGTCTCGGTTCCAAACCAAACGCTCCCTTCGCGGTCCTCGAACAACACTGCGACCCGGCTCTCGTTGAACATCGCGGGGTCACCCACACCAACAAACTGACCTTCTTCTTCTCGAAATACGCCGTTGTAGTAGGTTGCGACCCAAAGAAATCCATCGCGGTCACGCAGAACAGCCGTTACATGCTCAGCCAGGAGACCATGCTGCCAGCCATAAGGCTCGACTTTACCATCCGGCGTCCATCGCTGTAGCGGCGGACCTTCTCGGGTTCCAATCCAAATTGACCCATCCTGGTCAAGAGACAAAACGGTCACGTAACGCCCTACGGAATCAGCACCTGCCAATACCTTTTTGAAACGGCGGTCGCGAGTCAAATGCTGAATGCCTCGGGAAGCAGAGTCTCGTCCTGAAGCGACAAGAATGCCTCCTTGCCCGTCGGAGGCTATCGCCGTCACCTCTTTATTGAGCAAGCCATCTCGTACTTGATAGGTGCGCACTACTTTCGCGTCACGGTCTAACTCGACCAGGCCGCCCGTAGTCCCCACCCAAACGTGCGCCTGTTCATCGACGACAAGTGCCGTCACTTCGCTTACTGGCAGACCGCTCTGGCGGTCGAAGCGATCAAAGCGAGGCCCCTGGTGATAACGCACAAGCTCTCGTTTCGTACCAGCCCACAGCGAGCCATCCGCCCCAACTGTAAGCGCGACGATTTCAGGGTCAGTAATCTCGGAGGTGTTGTATCGGTCGAATACGACGAACTCGTTGCCATCAAACCGAACCAGACCTTCTTGGGTTCCAAGCCAGAGGTAACCATCTGGGGTTTGAGTCATTGCGACGACTGAATTCTGGGGAAGACCGTCATCTACCTGCCAGGCATTACGCAAGAGACGGTGGAGAGGCTTGTTGGCGTCAAGGGCATAGGCTGGCGCTGATAGTACCAGTCCAAAGCTAACCAGCAGCACCGCTGAAACGGTGTTTGGCAGCCCAACCTTGGTCAGCGTTCCTTTTGCTCCCTCCATAGCATCAAACGATAACTCAGAGCGTCAATGAAGACCAGCATTCAAGACTTATGCCTACACCCGGTTAGGGTTGGTCGATCGTGATATCGGCCCCGGTTGAAACCCTGGTCTGGCCTACATAAATGACCTCGCCAATGCCTCGACCGAGCGCCACAAGATCAGCCTCGTCGCCTTCGACCCACCAGAACTGCACGTCTGCCATGGCGGCATTCTGTTCCTCCAGCCAAAGGTCATCGGCTTCCCAGTCTTGTGCACCAAGTCCGTCGTCGTGCAGGCTTCGGGAGGAGGCAATGCCGTCGCACTCATTGAGGAGCTCTTCCTGACCTTGCGCGTCGGTAATCACGAGCCCGAACTCGGACGGAGAAAACCTCTCGCCCCCTTGAAGTTTCACCTTCAACCGGAGCGCCGACGGTAAATCGTCGCTTTCGATATGCTCGCTCAACGAGTGTTCACCGAGGAGCGAGACGACACGCAGCGTCCCAGCGGCTCCAGTCGGGTGGGTCAAGTGTAGCGACTTCACCGGCTGAAGCATCGAATTCACGCGCACAACGGGTGGAATCAGGCCGTCCCGAACAACCTCGATGTAGTCGACAAGCCGCTTACGAGCGCGCTTCTTGAAAAAATCCTGAGGCCAGAGCACCTCGACGTCTAAACCGATGAGGTCGCTGAGCACCCCTTCAAGGACCGCGAAGCGAAACCGATCCCGCTGCCTCAGAAATTGCTTTTCCGATAATGTCTTACGGGCGACAAGCTTCTTCGACAGGTCGACAATCGCTGGTTTTCGGGTCGATACCCCGGGCGCATCTTGGTTGGCCGCTCTCTGCGCGAGAAGCCGTTGCTTCAGCGATGCGGTTGCGATGGAGCCCGAGAGTTGGAAAGGGCCGTTGGCGTCACGAGACATAAGTTTGCTACTCCCAGTGGGAATTCTTTAAGTGGTGGCGTTCAGGATGAACATCGACCAAATTATGATGAACTTGAGTTCAATCTCGGTTCTGGGAATGTAGGCAACATTGGGGTATGACAGGTCGGGATCGACTTAAATATGGGAGTCAAAGCAACAATGGCATCGCTACGGATTTTGGTACTGGCAGGCGGCAAGAGCCCCGAGCACGAAGTCTCCATACTTTCAGCAAAGTCACTTCTTGAGGCCACCGAAGGCACTCACCTCGATGTGTCATGGCTCTTAGTCGGTCGAGATGGCATGTGGTTGAGTCCCGAAGCATCAGCTCAAACTCGAGATATCAAATCCCTCGAGAAGGGTAGCCATCATCCAGGTGAGATGGTCCACAGACTCACCGAGTGGGACGTCGTCTTTCCAATGATTCATGGCTCGACGGGCGAAGATGGACGACTTCAGGCCCTTCTCGAGCTTCACGGTGTGCCCTACATGGGCTCGGGTGTTCTCGCCAGCGCCCTCTGCATGCATAAAGCCACTTCAAAGCATGTCCTCGAAAACGGCGGAGTGCCGGTCGCAACCTGGCGTGGTTACCGTCAAAGCCAATGGTCCACCAACCCCAAAGCTGTGATCGACGATGCGCTCGAGAAACTTACATTCCCACTCTTTGTGAAACCATCTGAGCAAGGTTCATCGGTTGGGATTACGATGGTTAAAGAGCGAAATGACCTCAAAGCAGCCATCGAGCAAGCGTTTTCATACGGGCCATCCATCGTCATCGAGAGCGGTGTCTCTCCTCTTCGAGAAATCGAGATCTCTCTGCTTGGCAACGACACCATCACTACGAGTCGTCCTGGAGAAATTGTGTATGAAGACGACTTTTACTCCTATGAGACGAAGTACACGCCAGGACGTTCGAGCACTGTGATCCCGGCTGAAATTCCCACTGAGATCGTTGAACGCATCCAAGAGCTGGCAGTCAAATCATACGAGCTTCTTGGCTGTGCAGGCTTTGCTCGAGCAGACTTTCTCTACAATCCAGAGACAGAAGAACTATTCTTTAGCGAGATTAACACCTTACCAGGTTTCACGCCGTTCTCGATGTTCACAAAGATGTGGGAAGCTGAGGGGTTAAGCTACCTAGAAATCGTCGAAAGACTCGCAAAGCTCGCCATCGACTTACACGGGCCTGCGCTGCGTTAGAGCGCGTCGGAATCTATGCAAAGCGTCACCGGACCATCGTTGGTCAGTGAGACCTGCATATCCGCACCGAATACCCCGGACGCAACTTCCAAGCCGTGCCCCTT
>JAYYQC010000423.1:0-10000 GCA_036128675.1 Myxococcota bacterium
AAGTGCATCCATAAACACTTGATAAAGCTGGTTCGCATGCTCGGGGGCCGCCGCGCCTCCGAAAAAGGGTCGACGCCCCTTGCGAATATCAGCGAAGAGCGTGAACTGACTTACGACGAGAACTCCACCACCGAGGTCTTTCACGCTCAAATTCATTTTTCCCTCTTTGTCGGAGAAGATTCGAAGCTCAGCGGTCTTCTTTGCGAGCAGCTTGGCCGCCTCCTCGTCGTCACTCGGCCCGACCCCACAAAGAATCATAAGGCCAGGCCCAATACGTCCCGTGAGGACGCCGTCGGAGACGACACTGGCCTCACTGACCCGCTGAACCACCAATCGCATCAGTTCGCCCCTACCGATACTCGAGTTACATCACCGGCACTGATCTTTACCTGCACCTCTCGGCGTTCTCCGGTCACTGGGTTGTCGAGCACCAATAGATGTTGACCCACTGGTAGGCTCACCCCACCAAGCGGCGTCGTGCCGAGCCTTCGATTGCCGAGCATCACGTTGTACCAGCCCTCCTCGACACGCAATTGAAGTGTACCGAGTTGTGAACGCTTAGAAGCATTCGACGTGGCCGCAGGTTGCTCGCCTCGCCTTTGGGGCTTCGCTCTTTGCTTCGGCTTTGGCTTCAGCTTGGTTTTAGGCTTCGATTTCGATTCGGTAGCCAACGACGGTGCCGGCGGGTCACCGGATTCCGTTTTCGTCGAAACACGCTCCGTTGCCACCGTTGGTGTGTCAGCCTGAACTGCTCGAGGCTCAGCTGTCTCAGTTGCCTCCTTGCCCTGAAGACTTCGAGTGGGTGGATCAGCCTTGTCTGAAACAACCGGCTTCAGTTCAACCTCACGCCCCTTATCTGGCACCTCAACGAATCGGCTACCAAAGAAGCCCACAAGGCTAAGCAGTCCGAGAATTATGAATCCAAGTAGTACGATGTTCGGAGCCCTGCGAGGCGCTTCCGATTCTTCGTATAGCCGCGTCGGCGCTTCATCAGAGAGGTCTCCTTGCGTCTCGAACCTTGTCACGGCGGTGGGTTGTACAACTCGATCAGGGAGCGCGGCGGTGATCTCCTGGGGCCTCGACGTATGATCTTCCCTCTGATTCGGGAGCGTCGAGGTCGCTGATACGTTTGTCTCAGAGCGACTGATTTTTGTGCCGACTGGACTCTTCGAAACCGCGGGATTTGGTTGTGCCAAGAGACCAGCAAGAGTAGCAGTCGCTCCGGATTCTCCCAGGCTAAATCGCACCTGGAGGGCCGCATGGTAAACGGCATCCATCGTATCGAATCGGTCCTCGGGTGCCTTTTCAAGCATCTGCATCACGAGCGAAGAAAAAGCTTCGGGTAGGTCACTGCGATAAACCTGTAAAGGTTCCAGGTCACGAGAGAGCACCTTGCGTAAGAGGACCGCATCATTTGGTCCCTGATAAGCGGCCTCACCTACTGCCAATTCCCAAAGCAAAAGCCCTAAGGCGAACTGATCAACGCGGTGGTCTAGTTCTTGGTCGTTGGCCTGCTCCGGAGCCATATAAGCAAGCTTACCCTTCAGGACACCAGTCGCAGTTTGCGAAGCCCTTACCTCCGCGTGGGCGACACCAAAATCCATGACCTTTACGTGGCCGTCCCGCGAGACCATGACGTTGTGCGGACTGATATCCCGATGGATGATGTTCAGTGGTTCTCCGGTCTGAGATACAGCGGTGTGGACATGGTGAAGCCCCGAGGCAACGCCTTCCGCAACCAGCGCAAGCTCTGCCGCGCTCAGTACCCGTCCCACCTTAGACAGCTCCCGGCCCAGGGTCTTTAAGTCGACCCCGTCGACAAACTCGAGCGCCATAAATAGCTGACCGGATTCCTCACCGAAATCTAAAACCTGGACGATATTTGGGTGACTGAGATTGGCCGCAAGCGTCGCCTCATCCCAGAACATGCTTTGGAAGGCCGGGTCAGCCGCGAGGTGAGGAAGAATCCGCTTAATCGCAACCTTACGTTCGAAGCCCTTGGCTCCCTGGAGAAAGCCCACAAAAAGCTCGGCCATCCCTCCAGCCGCTAGGCGCCGCTCAATGCGATATTTACCAAATTCTTCCGTGCTCACTTCGAAGCTACCTCTCCGAGACGCCATTTTCGCCGAAAAGTTGCGCCTAGACCTAAGCGTCAGTAGGACCAGAGAAAAGGACCGTCAACATGAGAACACTGATCTCTTACTTCTGCATAGCATTTTCTGTGAGCGTGGCCGCATTGTGGAGCTACAGTCTGCCGAATACCGACGAACTCAATGCGCTCAATGAAATGAGTAACCGCGCAGTTTCTCAGGAACCCATCGCCGGACTTATCCCTTAATTCGCCACTGTTCACCGGGTTTCAAGCGCCGAGAATTGGGACCCCCCGGGTGAAACGTCACACGCTCTTCGTCCCCGACCGCTTCATCTTTCGACTCTTCCGCATCCACTGGATGGTCGTCGGCTACTGACTGGAGTCGATTACGAAAAGATGGTCGATTTGCACGGCGAGCACGCGCAGCATCGTTTTGTGCGTCCCTAAGGTCATTCAAACCCTCACGCGAGGCATGATATCCCACGGGCCTTTGCCCTGAGCGTAATCCGACTTTCCGGTCCATCGACACTCCTTATCCTTCAAAGCCTAGATCTGTCGTCACCGTTCTGCAATACAACGCGTCGATGACACGAACTTTTGATATAATTCGAGCCGATAAGTGTGCTTTGATGTTTCTTGTTTTCGCATTCACTTTCGGATGCGCGAACGGTCAAAAGCAGCAGCAAGTCATCCCAACAACCCAAGAGCTGGAGGTTGAATGTTCTGACCTCCAGTTAGAGCTCACGACCACCTTAAATTGGACACCGAGCTGCTCCGAGAACGCCTTAAGCCTGGCTACAGAAGAGTCGCTTAATCCCGTGACCGTTCAGATTTTAACCGAGGATGTCACCGACCCACTGGCCACCCTCTTAGCAATGCTGCGAGAACAACCCGGTCTCCACGATGTCGAACTTCACCTCACCGACGTTTCGATCTGCGGGGCCTTTACGTGTCTTAGCTACAAGGCCAGCTTCCAGAGGCTTTCGCACACCATTGAACGACTCGGTGTGGTCGCCGTAGGTGAAGCCAAAAGTTGGGAATTTACCACCAGCATCGACCCGACCTCGTCGGTAGCAAACATGGAACGGCACCTGGCCCTTCATGCACTCAACGACCTTACCCATCGTCTATCAAGCTCCAGCTCTCGGAAAGCACTAGCACTTTGAGATCGCATCTTCCGCCACGGTGTGTTAGTGGAAGATATGCAATCACGTGACCTCGATGCAAAGCAGTTCAAGTGGCTTCTAGGTGTGAGCCACTCGCTTATGACCACCCTCGAGTTTAAAGCGGTGGCCCGACTAAGCTGCTCAAGCCTAATGGAACTATTTCCCTACGACCGCGTCTCGCTTTGGCTTCGGCCAAACGACGACACAAAGCTCCGCTCGTTGATTTCCGTGTATCAAGATGGTTCAGAAAGCCATTATGAAGACGAACGGCTTACAGACTGGCTTCAGAGCTTGATGGGGCAGCGGCAGGAAGTCCTTATCTATCGAGAGGACCTGGGCGAACATCGTCCCCATCTGAAGCAACTCAATAAAGTCGACGCTGATATCGCACACGCGTTCCCCCTCTATATCAACGACGACCCCGTGGGGATTCTCTACGCAGATGTTCGACACGCGGATGAGTACCCTGTCTCACCAAGCTTTCGGGAGATGGTTCGCTACCTCTGCGGGCTCATTGCCGCTGCGCTTCACAGTGCGCGCCGCTACGAACACTCGACGCACGACCCTCTTACCGGGCTACCCAACAGCAGCTATCTCCAGCTGGAATTGGCCGAACTTCTCGAAACCGAGCCCCATGAAAACTGGCGTACCGGCGGGTTGATCATTCTCGACCTCGATGACTTTAAACGGGTCAACCAAGCAGGTGGCACCCTGGTAGGTGACCGCGCCCTAGAAGAGATCGCCGGGACTCTGCGGGATATTGTCGACAACGACGGCCTACTGATCCGCTATGGGTCAGATAAGTTCGCCATCTTTATGGCACCCAATGATGCTATCTCAGTTCAGCTTCGTCTTCGGGATGTCGCAGAACGTGCCAGGGCAAGCATCGCCGCCAAGAGCTTCCATGGCGTCTCGATCTCCGCCTGTATCGGAGGTACATCTTTTGAGTCATTTACCGAGACGACGACCGCACTCGAGCTGATCGCCGCCGCGGACGATGCGCGTCGCCGCGCCCGACAAAGGGGTAAAGGCGAAGTCGAGATCGGTTAGACGCCCAACCGCAAGCGAAGAAGCCGCTGGCTCATTCCGGGCACTCTCAGTGTTTTTTTGGCCGTATGACTTCCACCGACAACCTGAACACTTGCCGGCTCTACGCGCAGGATATCGCTTAGACAATGCGTTACCATCCGGTTAGCCGAGGAACTCCCGGTGTCGGGCGCACGGATTTGAACTTTTAGAAATTTTCCATCGACGCCCATGTAGCGGTTCTCTACTGCGTCGGGTTGGGTTAACACATAAAGCGTGACCCCATCATCATCTTCGACAAGCCATGGAAATTCTGGGTTGGGATCGGTTGCTCGGATCATGAATGTTTGGAGATGCGCTCATCAGCCTGGCTCAGTGGAGCCGCCGGTGCACGCAATCGGTCCAAGACTTTGAGTTCGCCTTCATGCGTATCCTGGTCGATCTTGACGGTCTCGTCATGCACTTCGAGAAGCTTCACATGCGTGGCCAAAACCCCGCGCATTTCCTCAATCGCCCGCGCCCGCTGCAGTTTGAGGTCTTGAATATCTCGTAGGATATTTTCGACCCGCAAGTGCGCACTATGGATGATCTGCTCGGCCTTCAGCTCGGCTTCACTCACAATGAGTTGCGCATCTTTTTGAGCATGCTGCCGGACCTCATCCATCGCCTTTTGAGCGGTGAGCAAAGCCTCACGCATCGTCGTGTCACGTTCACGGTGTTCTTCGAGTTCTCGCTCCAACAGCTTGGCCTCATCGCGCGATTGATTGAGCGCTCGGGTGGTCTCTGCCAGCTCTTCGGCGACTAGATTTAAAAACTCATCAACCTCAGTTGGAGCATAACCCCGAAGGCCTTTACGAAATCGCTGCTGCTGAACATCAATAGACGTTAACTTCATGGTATCTTCCTCTCACCAAATAGGGAGCTCCCTACGCGCACCAGTGTCGCACCATATCTGACAGCTGTCACGAAATCGGAACTCATACCCATCGAGAGTTGAGGATTATCCGGTAAATAACCGAGATTATTCATCTCTTGGGCAATCTGGAAGAGCAACTGAAACCAGTGCTCCGGCTGACCGTCGTTGGGTGGGATGCACATCAAGCCGCCTGGGACCGCCCCAAGTCCCGCACAAGCCTTAAGCATTTCCGGCAGGTCGGCGGGCAATACCCCCCCCTTCTGGGGTTCCTCACCAACATTCACTTGTACAAGTGCCGCTTGCGCTTGAACCGCCTCTTGACCGACCGACTTCAATAATTTTACGCGGTCTAGTGTATGAATGACCGAGACCTCTCCCCAGAGCGCCTTTGCTTTCCTCGATTGAATTTGGCCAATGAAGTGCCAGCGGATATCCTTGAGCCCTTGGGCATCCGCCCAAGCTCGACGGGCTTCAAAACCTTGAAGGGTATTCTCCCCAAAGTCCCTCACACCGCACTCATAGGCCTCCATCACCAAGGCATCGGGTTGGCGCTTGGAGACGGCTACAAGGGTTACATCTTCTCTCGACCGCTTCGCCTCTGCGCAAGCTTGGTCCAGCGCTTGGTGTATTCCTGCCAGTCGACTGGTTAACGTTCCCATCCCAGACTTTCCAGTGCTTCCAATGTCTCCGCGACCGGTAAGCCAACCACATTGGAATACGACCCTTCAACGCGCTCCACAAAAGCCCCCGCTTCACCCTGAATACCGTAAGCCCCCGCTTTATCCATCGGCTCGCCCGATGCAACGTAGCGCTCAATCTCAGCGTCGCTTAGTTCTCGGAACCAAATCGACGTATCTACGACTACGATAGTCTCTCTACCGCCGAATGCTACCCCGACTGAAGACAGCACATTATGAATTGAGCCAGAGAGGCCTCGTAGCATCCGCGCTGCATCATCGGTATCGATAGGCTTGCCCAGCGGCTCACCATCAAGCCAAACCGCGGTATCGGCTACGACAAGCGGGTAGTTAGGACTCGGCATCACCGCCCCATTGAGCTTAATGCGCGCGAGTTCCTCCATCACCTCGACAGGCGACTGCAACTGAGGCCAAGTCTCATCACCTTCCTGCTTGAGAACCCGTACATCGAGCGCACAAGCTTCAAGAAGCATCCGGCGACGCGGTGATTGTGACGCAAGCTGAACTGTAGGAAGAGCCATGAAAGGTAAATCTGGTTATTGGTTCAAAATGAACCGGTCGGGCTTTTGTGGCAGCCCCAGGTATCGCACTTCATAATGGAGGTGCGGCCCAGTTGTACGACCAGAGTTACCAACAGCGCCGATGATCTGTCCCCGGGTTACTTCATCGCCGAGTGTGACGGTGTAGCTGTTTAGATGCGCATAATGACTTTGGTAACCGAAGCCATGGTCGACGACGATAGACTTACCATAGCCGCCGCGCTCACCAATGAAGACGACCTTACCATCCCCCGTAGAGACGACGTCATCGCCGAGCTCACCGGCGAAATCGACGCCTTTATGCATGACTTCTTCTTCGGTGAAAGGGTCAACCCGAACGCCGAAACCAGAAGTCACCAAGCGAGTTCGCGTTGGCGCAATGGATGGTGTAGCGGATAAGCGAAGAGTATCTCGTGTAAAGAAGCTGTGTAGGTCACGGAGGTTCTCATCGCGCTCTCGTAAGTTCTCCTCAACGTGCACCAGCTTTGCATCAACGAGATTGGCGGTGAGCTGCGAGTCCATTGCCTCATATTCGCTACCAACCTTCTCGCCGCTGGCATAGAGGACTTCGCCATCCCGCACAGCCTCGCTGACGGGCCCGATTGCGAGACTTCGAGCCGGGTCATTCACCTGGGTCAGTGCCTCGAGCCGGGAACTGAACTCCCCCAGTTGTGTCAGCTTTTGCTCCACCCGCTCGACGTCGGCATTGAGCGCAGCCAAACGAAGAGAAAGTGCTGCATTTTCAGCGGTTAATCGAACGTTTTCGGATGCTTGGTGAGCGACGAAGCCATAATGCACCAGCCCGCACACGACCAGACCGAGCGCCACCCAGCCAGTGATCACCCAACGACGTAACGACGTCGATGACAGCGTCCACCGCTTGATCTCCGAAGAATCCTCGGGAACGACGATGACGGTGTAATGCTTTTGATCCACTAACTATCCCTCGTAAAGACAGGAACCTGGGCTTGCTATCCTCGGCATCTAAGCCATTTCCGCGCTGAGCGCAATGCATACCACTGTGATGTTATCATCCCCACCCCGGACCCGCGCAAGCTCTATCAAGTTTCTTACCGTTTCCTCGGGAGGGCTCTTCGCCATCTCCTCACCGATCTCCATATCATCGACGAGATTTGAGAGACCATCCGAGCAAATAAGCACGCGATCCCCAGCTTCTACAGTTGCGGCATAGGTGTCCACCGCGACATCGCGCTCAAATCCAACTGAGCGGGTGATGATATTCCGCATGCCACTCGAGGCCCCTTGCTCTTCAGTAATGAGCCCCGCCTTCACTTGCTCATTGACCAACGAGTGGTCGTCGGTAATTTGGACTACCCTCGGGCCTCGCTGAATATAGCATCTCGAATCACCGACGTGGCCAATGAACGCGCTTGGGCCCCGTAGGATAATGGCGGTGACAGTCGTTCCCATACCGCTGAGTGACTCGTTCTCTACGCCCCGATCGAAAATGGTCGCGCATGCCGCACGAACTGCGGCCCCGAGCGCCTCCGGCACTGCTGAATCCTCGATATTGGTATTGGGGTCTTCGGTCTGCCAAGAAGCCGATTCAGATTTCAGGCTAGCCTGAATACTTTTTACCGCGAGACTAGAGGCCATCTTGCCGCCGACATGCCCCCCCATTCCATCCGCGACGATGTAGAGCCCAATGGGCTCATCCAATAAGAATGAGTCTTCGTTCTTTTCCCGTACACAGCCGACATCGGTGGCCCCCGCCGCGATGTAATCCATGGAAGCTCCAGCGTTAAAACGTCTTCACACATTCACGCACGGGCTCTCACTCGAGGTCAAGCCATCTCGGCCTGTAGGTTGGTTTGATAACATGGGACCAAATGCCGCAGTGAGCCTTGCTCCAAGCCAAACACTGTGCCTACATGCGCCCACATGATAAACTTATCGGGTAAAAGAGCAGTTATTTTCGGTGTTGCAAGTGAAGAGTCGATCGCCTGGGCAATCGCCAAAAAACTTGCTGCGGCAGGTGCAACTATTTGTCTAGGCTATCAGCAGCGATTCAAGTCGCGTATCCTGCAGCTGGTGCGGAGCTCGGAGATCGAAGTCGAGTATTACGAACGCTGTGATGTTACTTCCGAGGAAGAACTCGCGGCGTTCTTTGAAGGTTTACCAAAGCCGGTAGATATCTTGGTCCACTCCATCGCCTTTGCGAACCCAGAGACCTTTTCGCAACGCGTTCACGAAGTATCGAAAGACCACTTCGCCGAGGCCTTGGTAGCGTCCAGTTACTCACTCCTGCCGCTGGTTCGCCACTGCCGACCACACTTTGCGCCGGATGCCTCGGTCATGACGCTGAGTTATCTCGGTGGTCAACGTGTCGTATCCAACTACAAGCTGATGGGCATCGCTAAGGCCGCACTCGAAGCATCCGTGCGGGAGCTAGCCAGCGATGTTGGGCAAGATGGTGTTCGCGTCAATGCCATCTCAGCTGGTCCAATCCGAACACTCGCCGCCTCTCAGATCGCTGGCTTCAACGATATGCTGCATGTCTATGAATCTGTCGCTCCGTTGCGACGGTCCATTACACAAGAGGATGTCGCAGATATGGCTCTCTTTCTCGGCTCGAATCTCTCAAGAAATGTGAGTGGCCAAACCCTCTTTGTCGACGCTGGCTACAGCACGCTGGCGATGGCTGAACTTGAGCGACGATGACCGAAAGACTTCCGTCGGCAACTGAGGCACGCACCGAAAAGACCGCCGATGGAAGCCTTACACTGGGGTGGGATGCATCCTCGGTGACCTACCGTTCGCGTTATGGAGCCTGGACAGAGGCCAACCACGTCTTTGTTGAAGGTGCCGCGGCGCTCTCACACACTCAGCCACACATTTTCGAGTTTGGGCTTGGTGCAGCAACCAACCTATTTGCAACACTCGCAGCGTTGCTGGATTCGCCCGCGACGACGCATTTGATTTACGAAACCTTGGAAGCAGCCCCGCTCTCCGAGCGAACCTTCGCCGAGGTCGTAAGCTCTTACCCCATGAACGAGTCGGTCAAGCGGCAAGGCCTCAAGCTTCTGCTGGATGCAATCACGACCGGCACACGACAGCATCTTCAACTTACGCCAAACCAAAGTGTTGAACTCGCAGTGCATCACCGTTCAGGTCTTCCAGAACTGAAACCTGAAATATTGACGGCAGTCTACTTCGACCCTTTTGGACCGAAAGACAATCCCGATGCTTGGACCCCAGAAATATTCCAAGAAGTTGCGAAAGCCATGCTCCCGACCGCGAGGCTGGCAACCTATGCTGCCGCGAGCGAGCCTCGCAGAAATATGAGGTCGGCCGGTTTGATCGTCGCACGCTGCCCGGGTGCTGGCGGTAAACGCGAGATGACTGTTGCGGCCAAGACCGAATCCCCCTTGCAAGACATGGTGATCTGGCCCAAGAAATTGAAATGACTTTCTTGATAAAAGGTCGAGGGCTGTCCGCCGTACTGATGGTGGATGCATTACTCGCCCATGGTGTGTCACCCGAATCGATCTGGGCTCAAGGGCGCTTAACATCGCCGGCTGGTTCACTGGCTCCGGCAGCCC
>JAYYQC010000424.1:0-10827 GCA_036128675.1 Myxococcota bacterium
TTCTCAATCCACTCACCGGTCGCTCTCTCAAGCCACCGGTCGAGGGACCTGAGGTCTTCAAAGACGCTCGAGCTACCTGGACACGCCTCCAATCCCGATTTGGCGAGAGCATTCTGTCAAAGACCGTATATCGCCCCTTTTTTGAGAGCCATAAGCTCTTCGAAAAGCTCAGAAAAACGTATGAGGCCCATCAAGAAACACTCGAAGCTGGCTGGGGGGTTCGCGATGCTGGTCCCGACGAACTTGGAGTGCTTAGGCAAGCAACGACAACGCGCTGTACCGGGGCCATGGCTATCGACGGATGTTTCGCGCTCGAGCTGCCGCACTTTCTCAGCGCATATTGGCAATGGGCGATGAAGCAAGGACTCCAGATGGATACCGAGGCACCAAAAGATGCCTCTACGATTCGATGTGATGGTGGTGCAATACGCGAAATCCTACCGGCGAGCATTCGCCTAGAGGCATTAGGTGGCGAGCTTTTCGCGGTCGAGCCCATCGAAGAACTGCCGGAGAATGCAGCCCTGGCCGGCGATGGTCATTATATTCGTCTCGACGCGACGCGAGCTGTGGTCGGCTCGACATATCGACGCGACGGGCAATCGATTGATGTAGCACCCTGGGACCATCTTCACCGTCGTCTCGAAAGTTGGCTACCTAAGCTTGCCGGACCACCTCTACGGCAATGGTATGGAGAACGACTGATCGTACCGGACGATCGAAAACCAATCGTTGGCCCCCTTCACGGTGCCCCCAAGACATTTATCTGCACTGGGTTTGCCTCCAAAGGGCTCTATTGGGCACCTTATGCAACCCAGGCCTTAGCCCGCGCACTCCTTCAACAGGAAATTATCCCCGAGGCAATTTCGTTACGTCGCTTTTCCTAGTGGCTTAAGAGGTCTTTAACCGGGGTGAGAATTCATCGGTTAGACGCTGTCCCAAAAGTGGAAGCCATAAAGCCGATGCATAAAAGCCAGGATAAACTAGACGTCGCTTGGACCGCTTAATCGCTTGCTCTATTTTAATAGCAAGCTCATCGGCTCGACCACTTGGCAATCGGTCTCCCATGCCAAGATCACCCCCAAGCTGATCACGCACTAGATCTTCCATGGGTGTCTTCACTGGGCCAGGATAGACCGTCAGTACCTTGATACCCTCTTCCTCTAGCTGCGTCGCGAGTCCCTCGGAGTATCGGGCTAAAGCAGCCTTTGTGGCCGCATAATGTGTCATCATCCCAGGTGCATTTGCTGCAGCAATACTTGCGATGTTTACGATGGTACCGTGCTGGCGGCGGCGCATTGCAGGCAAAACAGCTTCGACCAATCGCATGGGAGAGAAAACATTTAAGGCGAAGAGCTTCTCCGCAACTGCTACGTCGAACCCGCCCGGTTCACCCAGATGATTTGCCCCCGCATTGTTGATCAACAAGTCGACATCACCGAATCGTTGGGTGGCATTTGCCACTACTTTCTCAGCTGAATCCGGAAGAGATAAGTCAGCACGCATTGGATAAGCCGGGGCTGAAAGCTCAGAAGCAAGCGCTTCAAGGTTCTCAAGGCGTCTTGCGACGAGCGTGATTTGGTGGACCGGATCCGAACCGAAATGCCGTGTTAGAGCCTCACCAATTCCGCTGGAGGCTCCCGTAATGAGAATATGCATGCGCGTTCCTAAAAGCTGAGGGTGAATGGGCTTCTAGGCTAGGCGTGCGCTCGACTCTGTCAACCCACTTTTAGGCCGCCTCATTGGCAAGCCTGGCCCGCTCGAGCATTTGCTCGGCCGTGGCCAAACTACTACCGCTATTATCGAGTCCCCCATCGATCATTCTCGCAAGCTCTTCGATGCGTCGAGCCTCATCCAGCAATCTGACTTCGCTCACCGTTCGTCCGCCAGCATCGTCCTTCGAGACGTAATAATGATGGTGGGCCATGGAGGCAATTGGCGCGAGGTGCGTTATCGTAATCGCTTGATGACCATCGGCGACCGACCGGATCTTACGCCCAATCGCGTCCGCAGCGCGACCACCAAGACCGGTGTCTACCTCATCGAATATATAGAGTGAGACGAGGTCATGCTTCACACAGACCCGCTTAACCGCAAGCATCAATCGCGACAGCTCACCACCGCTGGCGATCTTCATTAACGACTTTAGACCTTGTCCTTTGTTGGCACTCCACATGAATTCGACACGATCCGCGCCACTTGCCCCCAGGTGCGCCGTATCAATTTGCGAATCACCGGACGATGGACGTGGCTCGATCTCGACTTCAAAGCGCGCGGCGGCGAGCTCCATGTCCTTAAGCTCACCGACCACGGCACGCGAGAGGTCCTTCGCCGCTTTTTTACGGGCCTTAGTCAGACCTTTAGATTTCTCAAGTGCGTCCTTTGCAAGTGCATCGACTTCACTGCGAAGCGTCACGAGCCGGTCCTCAGACTGGTCCAAAGTCTCAAGCTCCTCGGTCAACCGCTCTCGGGTTGCAAGCACCTCATCGAGGGTCGGACCGTATTTCTTCTTGAGGCGAACCAACGACGAGATGCGGTCATCGACTTCACGGAGCCGTACAGGGTCCAATTCAACGCTACCGACCTTAGAGGCGACTTCCCGGCTAAGGTCCTCGACCACACTCTGAGCTGAGCGTAGTTCTTCAATCAAAGGATTTACGGAAATGTCCACTTTAGAGACATTTTCCAAGGCACGTAGCGCATCACTCATAAGGTCAAATGCCGAGGCATCGCGCGAGTAAAGATTTGTCTCTGCGTCATTGTAGAACCGCTCGAGGTCTTCAGCATGGGCAAGTCGGCTATGCTCAACTTCAAGCTCGTCGTCTTCACCCTGAACCGGTGCAACCCGGTCAATCTCATCGAGTTGAAATTTAAGAAAGTCGAGACGCTGAAGGTCCGCTTCACCCTGCGACTGAAGCTTCGTCAATAGCTCTGCACGGTCCTTCCAAGCATCAAATGCCTCCGAGTAGGTAAGCCGTAAACTGG
Source organism: Myxococcota bacterium (assembly GCA_036128675.1). GTDB lineage: Bacteria > Myxococcota > XYA12-FULL-58-9 > XYA12-FULL-58-9 > JABJBS01 > JAYYQC01. Next base: position 2,983 of record JAYYQC010000424.1, read on the forward strand.
CAAGTTCCCCATAACGGTCCACCAAGTCCACATGCGTATCAATCTGAAGCAGTGTCTGCTGTTCGTGCTGACCACTGATATCAACAAGCCCATTCACCACGTACTGCAGGGTTGCCGCGGTCGAGACATGCCCGTTAATGAGGACCCGTGATCGGCCCTTACTGCTAACGGAACGGCGGACAACCAATGACTCTGGGTCATCGCCAGTGAGCCCACGCTCTTCCAGCCGGGCTCGAATCACCGGGTGGGCGCTGACGTCAAAAAGTGCCTCGACCCGCGCTTCCTTAGCCCCATCGCGTACGACGTCCGAGCGAACCCGTGCACCAAGTGCAATCATCAGCGCATCTACAATGATCGACTTTCCCGCACCGGTTTCACCGGTGACAACGGAGAAGCCTTCATGAAACTCGATAGATGCACAATCGATGATAGCAAAGTCACGAATACTCAAATGCATCAGCATCGCAGTAGCTCCAATTATTGATGGTTCACCCAGTACTCGCGTGGTTTACCACACGGGTCTGCCAATTTTCGATGGGCCACTGCCGCTTTCGAGCGAGGCGTTCAAGGCGACGATCGGGACTCACGACCACAGGGAATTTTACCGCTTCTAGCATCGGAAGATCGGTATACGAATCGGTGTAGAAATAGGCATTTTCAAGTGAAAACCCATGGGTTTCGCAATAGGCCTTGGCTTGTGTCACTTTCCCGGTACCAAAGCAGATCACACCGAGAGGCTCCCCACTGAAGATACCATTACTGACCGCAAACCGGGTGGCGATGTGCCCATCGAATGGCACATGCTCTCCCAGAAGCTCTGCCATGTAGTTTGAGGCGGACGTGAGCGTCACAACGTGATGCCCATCGGCTCGGTGGCGTTGCACCATCTCAATCGCCTCTCGGCGAATAGTCGGAAGTACTTCATCTTCGAAGAACTCTCTGGTTCGCTCGACGATCAATGTCTCCTCGAGGCCACGGAGGGTCAAAATCGCCTCTCGCAAGCCAGCCTCCAAGTCGACGCGTCCTACCGAATACCGAAGTAGCATCCACGAAGCGCGGGTAAACTGACTGATTCCCAACCGCCCCGAGCGAAACTCTCTCATCATCCAGAGGCGGGCCGAATTCACGTCGATCATTGTTTTGTCGATGTCAAAGAAGGCAACGGAATGGACGGAGGAGGGACTCACTTGTAAAAACCTTCACTTTCCGATGAGATTGTTAAAAGCCATGGACCTCGTAACACTCATCGCTGCGCTCGCACTCGTTTTCCTAAACGGCTTCTTTGTGGCCGCCGAATTCGCTTTGGTCAAGGTCCGTCCATCAAAGATTGAAGAATTGATCGACGATCAACGCCTCGGTGCTCGAGCAGTGAAGGACGTTGTAGCAAACTTAGAAGGCTACGTGAGTGCAACACAGCTTGGCGTAACCTTTTCTAGCCTGGGGTTAGGCTGGCTTGGTGGGCCAAGTTTCACAGCTGGACTTCGTCCAGTTCTTGAGTCACTTGGAATTCTGCAGTCCGACAGCGTGGCAGCGATCGGCTTTCTCCTCGCTTTCACAACGATCGCTTTTCTTCACGTGGTTCTGGGCGAGTTGGCTCCGAAGAGCCTCGCACTTATCAAACCAGAAGCAGTTGCGTTGGTCGTCGTCTTTCCGCTGAGGGCCTTTTATATTCTCCTCTCGCCTGCCATCTGGGGGATCAATGGCTTCTCAAGCTTCTTACTTCGAAGGGCAGGACTCCAGCTCATATCTCAAGATGAAGCGCATTCAGAAGAAGACCTAAAGCTCATGCTTTCGCGCGCGCAGACAACAGGAGAACTCACTGGACCTAGAGCTGAAATGCTTCAGAAGGCTTTTGTGCTGCCCAATAAGAGCGCGCGTCACCTGATGGTCCCCCGGAATGAGGTGGTTTTTTTAGACATCAATCAAAGTGTCGAGGAAAATATTGAACGTGCCATGCTCACCACGCATTCGCGGTTCCCACTTTGCGATCGAGAACTCGACAATACGCTAGGCGTCATCTCGCTTCGAGACCTACTCTACTACGCCCGCGAAAACGCTGAACTTGATCTCCGAGACCTTTCAGTCCCGGTCACATTTTTCCCCGAAACTATGCCAGGAGATCGCCTTCTTACCGAGTTCCCAGCGCGGAAAATTTCCATGGCTATTATTGTGGATGAATACGGCGGCGCATCGGGTATCGTCACCGCCAAAGATATTGTGACCGAGGTCATGGGAGAGCTTGAAGAGGACTCTCATGACCTCGTTCTCTCGCCCGGCGGATTCTACGATGTCGAGGGCGTCGAAGAGATCGAGGATGTCGAGAATGAACTTTCGGTGACCTTGCCATCTGCAGAAGGCATGACGACGATTGGTGGCTTCATGATGGAGCAGCTCGGACGAATGCCCAGACCAGGTGATAGCGTGACCATCGAAAATCTAGTTTTCCGAATTCTTGAAATGACTGGGCCGCGCGTAATGAAGGTGCGGATCCGTCGCAATGCCAGTATAGCAACTGCGACTGCACCGGAGAGCGCCACACCGGCGCGACCGGTCAGTCAATAATACAGATCAGTGGGCGGCGCTTTGAGATGAGGACCGTGAAGATGCTTTGCGGCGGGTCCTTTTAGCAGGCTTTGGTTTACTCTTCAGAGCAGCTTCCAGCACTTCTTCAATTTTTTGGGCGAAGATGAACTCAATGCCTTCAAGATTGTTTTCTGGTATCTCGTGAAGATCCTTCTCGCAGCGCTTTGGCATGATGATGGTCTTCACACCCGCGCGCTTAGCCGCGAGTACCTTCTCTTTGATTCCGCCGACCGCCAGAACATTGCCTCGCAGGGTAATCTCCCCCGTCATCGCCACATCGGCCCGGACCTTAATGTCCGCGAGCAACGAAATCAACGCTGTCGTCATGGTGATACCGGCCGATGGACCGTCTTTCGGAATACCGCCGGCTGGTACATGGATATGGAGGTCAAAGTTCTTGAAGACGTCGTCGCTGATGCCATCCTCGGCAGCGTGGGAGCGCACCAATGACAAAGCGGCCTGGGCCGACTCTTTCATCACATCGCCAAGCTTACCAGTCAGCGTCAATGCGCCTTTACCCGGCATCTTCGTCGCCTCAATAAACAGGATGTCTCCACCAACCGCAGTCCAGGCCAATCCGGTCGCAACACCGGTCACGTCTGTTCGCTGCGCCATCTCGTTAACAAACTTTTCAGGTCCCAGAATCTCTTCAAGGGTTTCCATATCAATCGTCAGCTGCGAGTCTCGATCATCTGCAAATGCGACCGCCGCATGTCGACAGACGCTCGCGATTTCTCGCTTCAGATTTCGAACGCCCGCTTCTCGCGTATAGGAACGAATGATCGATGTAAGCGCATCGCTATCAACCTGGCAGGCCTCATCGGTGATTCCGTGCTCACTCAGTGCTTTAGGCAATAAGTGACGCCGAGCAATTTCGAGTTTCTCTTCTGCCGTATAGCCCGATACCTCAATGATCTCGAGGCGGTCGCGTAACGCGGCCGGAATCGGACCGAGGTCGTTCGCCGTGGCGATAAAGAAACACTTCGAGAGGTCAAATGAAACATCGATGTAGTGGTCGCTGAAGGTATGATTCTGCTCAGGGTCTAAGACTTCCAAGAGCGCACTGGCAGGGTCACCCCTGAAATCGTGCGCCAGCTTATCAATTTCATCGAGAACAAAGACAGGGTTGTTGGTGCCCGCTTTCTTAATCCCCTGAAGAATTCTTCCCGGCATCGACCCAACATAGGTACGTCGGTGTCCGCGGATCTCTGCCTCGTCCCGAACACCCCCCATAGCGACGCGAACAAATTCGCGCCCCATCGATTTCGCGATGGACTGCCCGAGCGAAGTCTTACCTGTTCCTGGCGGTCCAGCGAGGCAAAGAATGGGTCCCTTCATGTCGCTCTTTAGTTTGCGTACCGCGAGAAACTCGACGATGCGCTTTTTTACTTTCTCAAGACCGTAGTGATCCGCGTTGAGAATGTCCCGAACCTCATCTAGCTTGATCTTGTCTTTCGACGCCTTCTTCCAAGGCAAATCACAGATCCACTCAACGTAGGTCCGCGCGACTGTATACTCCGCCTGCGACGGACTCATCGTTCGGAGACGGCGAAGCTCTTTACGCGCAACTTTCTCAGCATCCTCGGGTAGCTTAGACTCACGGACACGCTTTTCGAGGTCAGCGAGATCGTCTTCCCCATCCTCTCCTTCACCGAGCTCATCCCGAATGGCCTTGAGTTGCTGCCGTAGATAGTACTCACGCTGGGTCTTCGACATTTCACCTTTGACCTGCGTACTGATCTTGTTCGAAATTTTAAGGACTTCCAACTGGCGAGATAAGAACTCTAGAACCCGTCTCATTCTCGCTACCAACTCGTTGGTCTCCAGGATCATCTGCTTTTCATCGACTGTAGCGTCAACATTTGACGCGATAAGGTCAGCGAGCACCCCTGGCTCATCGACTCGCTCAAGCAACTCAACTGCCGAATGTGGTAGCTCTGGAATGAGCCGTAGAACGTCTTGAGCGGTCTTTTTCAGGCTCATCGTAAGTGCTTCAACCTCGACTGGGTTGTAGCTCTCTTCCTCGACTGGCTCGATGAGAGCCTTCATGTAGGGCTCGTCTTGGGTAAATTCTCGTAGTTTCACGCGAGAAAGCCCTTGGACAACCACCGAAAAATTGTCCTTGGAGGCCTTTACCAGCTTCACAAGTCGAGCGGCGCACGCAACTTCGTACAGATCTGATGGTTCGGGGTCGTCGATGTCTGAGTCCCTCTGAGCAACCACTGCGACGAGTCCGTTTTCTCGAATCCCCTCCTCGACCAAGCGCACGGTCTTCGGCCTACCGATACCGAGCGGGACGATAGAACCCGGAAAGAGCACGGTATTACGAAGAGTAAGTACCGGTAATTCCTCGGAGATTAAGATAATTCCATCATCCTGGTCGGTGCGGGCCAATGCCTGCTCAATGCTTTCAGGTAAATCATCAACGTCATCGTACTTGCCTGTCATCCAAGACCCTTCTTTCATTGCTCATCGACGATACGATAAGCACTCTTAAGTCTTAGTGGATAACCGAGGCCCGAGCAAAACCAAGATGCACAAAGCGGTCTCGACCAGACGCAAAAAGCCCCGGAATCCTCTCGGCGTCGCTGCCGTTAGGAACCGGGGCTTGAAAGCTCTATTGAGCTTGGTCGCTAATGCTGATTATCGACAGGTAGCGACAGCAGCTTTCACGCCGTCTGCTAACTCCCATTCGATTGCATCAGCAACGCAGGTGCGGCCACTTGGACAATCTGAATCGACGGTACATGCACCAAAGCACTGATTGTCGAAACATGCGCCTGAGGCGCACTGCGCGTTGTCTACGCAACGCTCACCTGCAACACGGCTTCCTACCGGTGCCTTACAGGAGAAATCAGCTTCACAGGTATTGAGTGTTTGTGCCTCGACACCGCAGATGAAACCGCCTTGGCAGTCCTTATCCGACCGGCAACCGATTGCGTCGAGTCGAGCCCTCAGGTCAGCTGTAAACTCTGTACCGACGGTGTCGCCGAGCTGCAGACGACCAATAGGTGTTCCCTCGACGTGGTCACCACGCAAGTTGAGGTCATTGTCCACAACCTCAAGCTCCATGCGCATGGATAAGTAACCGTTGTCTACGCCGTTGAATACCAGGCGATTCAACTGCTCTTGAACGAGGTTTTGCGCCGCTTGCATTCCAACTGAACAGCCAGACGCGACAACCGCTGGGTCAAGTGGGAGCGCCGGAACGTTGGTAGCAAGCCAATTAGCGATTCGGTCACAACCGCAGGTGCCAACATTGGGGCCGCCGCAAACAAAACTACCACCAGGCTCGCATCCCATGATGCTTTCGATGCCACAGGCGAGGTTATCCTGACCGGTAAGCGCGGGAAGGATGAACTGATTCAGAGTGAAGAGAATCAGATTTCCGTATTGCAGGTCGAGACGGTGCTCGTCGATGGCAACAGTACCGCGAGGCGCAGCGCCACGCTCTACTTCGATTTCCTCGAAAATCCCCGCCAAGGCAGCACCCACTGGCTCCAAGCCTACTTCTTCACCACTGAAAGTTGTACGGCCACAACAGGTGTTGGTGAAATCACATTCGCTGCCAAGACGCCATGTGAATAGGAAGTCCTGCCAACCGTAACGGCCAGAGACAACGCCTTCGTCACTTGCGAGAAGCATGTCACCACCCACACGAAGGTTGTTCATCAAACCAACCACGTCGCCACCAACATTCATAGTTGCGATAACTTCAGCTGGGAGACGGTCGATTACGTTTGCATAGAGTGCATCTTCAATCGACTCATAACCGAGGAACACCCCGGCGGCTCGAGTCGCGTTTTCGAATTGTTCTGCTGTAATTTGAGTGTTTGCTGCGAGATATTCGCCGATGTAGTGCAGCACCAATCCGGCCGGATCTACGAAGAACTGCTCAACGCGGTAAACAATCTCATCTGCCGGCGGCGGCAGTGCTTCGTTCAAATGAAGGTCAGTTGCAAAGGTATACTCTCCATCGATATCCAATGGATACTGAGAGAGGTCGACAGTCATTGTGACTGCTTCGCGACCGCGAATCTCAGGAGAGATCGCGCATCCAAATGCGACCGGAGTTGCTGAAGGCCCCATCGCTACCGCTGTAACAGTATAGAAGTTGGTCTCAACCAATCGCGCGAAGCGAGTTGTCGCAGCTGCATTCGCTGCAGTCGCCTCGTCCATGATTTCTGGCAGTGCCGCAGCAGTGATTCTCGTACAATCCAGAGCGCCTTCGTGTACACGGGTCACGATATCGCTGGTTGGGATTGAGCCAAGCTCTTCATATCCGACTACGAGGTCGCCACGATAAACGCCATCGACAACGACCATCACAGGAAGTTCGAGGTCGGTCGCATCGTTCTGGACCGTCTTCGCGAGGACATCGAAGCTTGTTCGAGTCGCGCCAGACGATACTCGAACAGCCGCGCGGCCATTCACATCTGTCACAACGGCTTGAACACTGAGCTCAACATCAGCCGGTGCGCCACGCAAAGAAAAGAAGACTGGGCGTTCTGCCGCAGCAAGTCCCGAGTCAGCGTAGGTGACCTTAACAACGAGATCACCAACCTCGTTAAACACCATGTCCATCGGGTTTGGAGTTTCGACAACCATTGTCACGGGCTCGGTCGGTGGAGTCGTATCAACAGGCAGTAAACCATCGGAAAATGTGTCAGATTCTGCACAACCAGCACCAATTAGGGCAGCGACGATCAGCAGATTAAAAAGCAATTTTGTTCTCATCCAGGGGTCCTCACAGTAAATTCGGTCTCGGGGAGGTGTGCCCTTAGGGCGCACCTTGTCCTACATGTAGCACATCGGCAAAAATTCAAGAGTGTTGCTTAAAAAAACCGTTCAACAATCGAAAGATGATCCTCGGGCGATCATCAAATGTACGGACTGATGTAAAAATCGACCTAACATCAGGTCAAAGAACAGGATTTCGCTCTTGACTACGGACCACTTCTCGTTGTCGAAAGCATCAAGAACTTATACCGCCATCGGCATCATCGTCGACGTCGATGGTTAACGTTTGAGGTTTGAATCATGCGCAGACTCGGAACCACTTCAGAAGAAATTGTCCCCATGTGGATGGCCCCACGTGATGATTACGAGGGGGAATTTGACCGCTACGAAGACTTCGATGAATTCGACGATTACGACGACGAAGAAGAAGAAGAAGAGGAAGAGGAAGAAGAAGAAGAGGATAAGGCCCTCGACGACGGCTTCTCTCCTGACTTCGGCGACGAATTCGGTAGCGACGAGGAC
>JAYYQC010000425.1:0-13554 GCA_036128675.1 Myxococcota bacterium
ACCTCTGGCACTGCCATCTTTTCTAAACGCGATGAAGAGCGAGCCAATGGGCGCATTGCTGGCTAAAGCACATGAAGACGATTTCTTTGTCGCTTCAACCCGCTTGGCGCGACCAAGTACGGTTGAAGCTCTTGCCATTCATCCCCCCTGGCAAGCAGAAATCTTGGAGATTCTGAAAAAGGCAACCGGTGAGACAGGACTCAATATTCAGAAGGAAGTGCTTCCCCAGCTAAACGGAGATGTCTTGGTGAGCGTCGGTCTCCATTCCGACGCGAATGTCGCGAATCTTAAGGCTCTTACCCGTCTGCAGAGCCTCTCGCTCTTAGGTTCTCAGTTTAGAGGACGCATTTACCTAGGTCTTAAAGATCCCAAAACGATGCAGTCTCACCTCGACAAAGGCCTTGCCACATTACAGAGCCAAGGCCAGCCTTTAAGGCAACGTATCAGTCCAGAAGGCTACAAGATCATTGAACCGGCAACTGCAGCACCTGCTTTTGGTTGGGCGATTGTGAACGACTACTACGTCTATGCTCTCGGTCCGAATCAGCTCCAAGAAGCGATGACCGACCTCCATACAAAGAAAACTCACTCCAATGGGCTGGCCTCTGCTTTCGGCACAAAACGCAACGCGAGCACAGCGATCCTGAGGCTTGGTGTCATGAGTCAATCGCTCGAGGCCCTCGTACAAGATGCAGGGCTTGCACCGCAGCTGCGCGGCTTTGTAAAGCCCGCTCTCGAAGCGCTGAAGCGCATTGGTGACTTAGCCTTGAGCCTTGAGTTCACCGAGACATCGGTTCGATTGACGCTGAGTGAACGTTTACCATGACATTCATCTTAGAGTGCCATGACGTTGGTCGAAGATTTTCAGACGGACAACGCGAAATAGATGTCCTGCGAAATTTCTCTGCTCAATGGCGTCTCGGCTCTCTTGTGGGAATTGGAGGCCCTTCCGGTGCGGGTAAGTCCACCTTGCTTGGCATTCTTGCGGGCCTCGACTCCAGCTATACCGGTTCAGTCAAACTGAACGGTCGCGAGTTCTCTGAGCTCAGTGAAAGCGATCGAGCTCAGCTTAGACAACGCCACGTCGCATTCGCGTTTCAAACCCCGCACCTATTTCCCCATCTCAACATCCGCCAAAATCTTGAGGTCGCTGCGGATATTTCAAACTCTCATCAGCAACTCGAGAATCATCTCGAGGAATTTACAGAGCGTTTGAGCCTACAAGCTCTCTTGGAAAAGCCGCCCGAAACGCTCTCAGGCGGAGAGAGGCGACGGGCAAGCCTTCTTCGAACAGTACTTTCACCCGCAAACGTTCTCCTCTTCGACGAGCCGGGAGCACATCTGGACACGGCACTTCAAAGGGAGGTCATGAGCTTACTTCAAGACGTGGCGAGCGCGGGCAAGCTTGTTCTGTTCTCGTCTCATAATCTTGAGCATCTCAACCGGGCAGATTGCCAGTTTAGGCTTGGAGGTGACCATTGATGCGCTTCCGCGTCTTAGTGCAATGCGCCTGGAGAGATCTGAGAGCCGCCCCCCGTCGACTCTTTCTCTCGCTCACTGGTATTGGCTTGGGTTTGGCCGCCTTACTGCTGGTCAGCGCACTCAGCCTTGCACTCGAGCAGACCATCGACAAAGAGTTTAACCGCTCCGCGGAGTTTCGACGACTCGAGGTTCGAAAACAGAGTCTAGATCTAGGATTCATCAAATTTGATACCAGTCGACTCTTTGGCGGACAGTCCGGTCTTTCACCTGATGTCGTTAAAGACCTTGAAGCCTTGGCAGGCATCGAGAATGTTTACCCGCGTCTCGGCGTGGGACTTCCCATGGGTGCACGCGGTGGAAAAGCCATACTAGGACGGTCTCTTTACGCCGACCTTTTACTCGAAGGCTTACCGGCTGAGCTGCTCTCACCCACCGAGCCCTCCATGCCTTGGACAGAGCAAGAACCCGTACCAATCTGGGTTTCGGAGCGTCTGGTCGAGATATTTAACACGACGGTCGCAACATCATTGCAGCTCCCTCAAATAAGTCCGGGCCTCCTTCAAGGTTTCACGTTCGAACTGGTCGTTGGACGTTCGTTGTTGGCGCGCTCACTGGAGGCCAAAACGCAAGGCACATTGAAGGCGAAGATTGTTGGGACCCATCCTGACGTCTCGACCTTGGGGGCCGCGACAACACTCGACATTGCGTCACGCCTTCAACGAAGTTGGGCGGCCGAGCCACCACCACTTACGTTCACGACACTGCTCATCGATATAAGCACTACTCGGCAACTGCCCGAGATTGTCTCAACACTCGAATCCATGGGACTCGAAGTTGATCAAAGTGCGCAAGAGCTTCAGGAAATGCTGGGAGCCCTCAAGATGTTCGGCTTCATCTTATCCGGCCTTTTTCTCTGCCTTGCCAGCCTGGTCGTAACCCAGAGCTTCGGTGCAAGCTTACTTGAGCGTCGACGCGATCTCAGCCTCTATCAGGGCCTTGGTTTCTCGCGTCGAGAACTCATGATGATGATTGGGATCCAGGGATTTTTACTTGGCCTAGTCGGCGCAACACTTGGTTGTCTTACCGCCTTGGGCGTGGGTGAAGGTGCAGAGTGGTTTTTGACGACTATCCTTCCAGACTTTCCATTCAAACCAAGCCAATGGTTTATCTGGTCAGCCTCATCTACGCTTTTCACAGGTTTCCTCGGTATCATCCTGACCGTGCTTGCGGGGCTCCTACCTCTACGAAAACTGATTGATGAACGTTCGATGCTAGAAGACTTGCACTAGGCCTTGCAGGGGGCGACCACTAGTTCTAGAGAGTCGTCAAAGGAGAGATGACATGGAACCAGACATCATTAAGTCGCGGCTTGAAGAAGCTTTTACCGACTCGAAAATTACCGTGAATGACCTCACCGGCAGCAAGGATCACTACGATGTCGTGATCATTTCGGATGCGTTCTCGGGCGTCTCACCGGTTGAACGGCATCGAAAAGTATACGCGCTCTTTCCGGAGATGGGCGGTGCTCTTCATGCTATGAAGCTCACCACCCGTACCCCAGCCGAGGTCGCTTAAGCAGTCATCGGATCTGGCTTAGCTACATCGTAGTCATAAAAATCGATCGCATCGGTCACGACCGAGGCCTCTATTTTGCCCTCTTCCAAGAGCCCACTGAGAACCGTGATAACAATGCTCGCGGCATCAATCTCAAAATGGCGCCGGAGCGCATCGCGTGTATCTGAGCGTCCAAACCCATCGGTTCCAAGAACGAGATACTGGTTGGGGATGTACTCTCGGATCTGATTCGGTAGCTCAGCTACCCAATCGGATACCGCGACAATTGGCCCTTTGGCTTTCGCTTTTGCAAGCGTGGACGTCACATACGGCACCTGCTTATCTGCACCCGGATTCAAACGATTATGGCGCGTTGCCGCCCGACCATCTCTGAATAACTGCTGATAGCTTGTGACGCTCCAGAGGTGAGCCGCGACTTTATACCGCTCGAGCAACACACGCTGTGCTTCGTAGGCAGCTTGAACCATTGGGCCACTGGCAAAGATATGTGCTTCGAGCTTCGTACGTTTCGGTAGCTTGAGCCCCTCAGGAAGACGGTACAATCCTTTAATGATGCCTTCTTCTGCCCCCTCAGGTAGGGCCGGCATCACATAGTTCTCATTGTAGAGCGTGATATAATAGAAGACGTCCTCGTCGTCCTCAATCATCCGCTTCAACCCGTCCTTGATAATGATGGCCGTCTCATAAGCATACGCAGGGTCGTACGCACGTAGATTTGGGAAAGCCAGCGCTTGAAGGTGACTGTGCCCATCTTCATGCTGCAAACCTTCACCGTTTAGCGTCGTTCGACCAGCGGTCGCGCCCATTAGGAAGCCGCGGCCACGCGCATCCCCGAATTGCCAGATTTGGTCGCCCGTTCGCTGGAAACCAAACATCGAGTAAAATGTGTAGAATGGAATCATCATCTCACCATGAGATGAATACGCCGTACCAGCCGCTTGGAAGCTCGCCATCGAGCCTGCTTCCGTGATGCCTTCTTCTAAGATCTGCCCGGTTTTACTCTCTCGGTAATAGAGAAAGTGCTGGGCATCGACCGGCTCATATTTTTGTCCGAGTGCCGCGTAAATACCGATGTCTCGAAATAGAGCATCCATACCAAAGGTTCGCCCTTCGTCTGGAATAATCGGGACGACTCTTTTACCTATGCCTTTGTCACGCAGGAGATTTCGCAGGAGTCGCACATAAGCCATCGTGGTCGAGACCTCGACCCCTGCCTTACCGCCCCCATTAAACTCTTCAAACGCCTTGGGCTCTGGACTCGGTAGAGAGATCGCCTTCGGCTTTCGATGCGGCATAGAGCCACCGAGCGCATGACGGCGCTCCAGCATATATTGCACTTCCTCAGAGTCTTTACCTGGGTGATAGTAAGGGGCTTCGGAGAGCCGGTCGTCTGAAATAGGTAGCTTCAGTGTGTCGCGGAACTTTTTGAGATGGTCGATGTCGAGCTTCTTCATCTGGTGAGTAACATTACTCGCCTCAAAGCCCTCACCAAGTGTCCATCCTTTGACGGTTTTTGCTAAAATGGCCACCGGCGCATCTTGGTGATTTACCGCCTGATGGTACGCAGCATAGAGCTTAGTCTGCGAGTGACCGCCTCGTCTCAATTTAGGAAGTCGGTCCTCAGGAACCATCGAGAGAAGCTTCTCTATTCTTGGATCACCATTGCCAAAGTCCTTCCTGATATAAGCTCCGTCCTCGACGCTGTACTTTTGAAACTGCCCATCGACAACTTCGTTACACCGCTGCACCAAAGCTCCATCGAAATCTTCAGCGAAGAGAGGATCCCATTCTGGTCCCCAAATTACCTTGATAACGTGCCACCCTGCTCCCCGGAAGACCGCCTCGAGTTCTTGAATGACCTTGCCATTGCCGCGAACCGGGCCGTCGAGTCGTTGGAGGTTACAGTTAACGACGAAGGTTAGATTATCGAGCCCCTCCCGCGCAGCAACTGAGAGAGCGCCTAAGGTTTCCGGCTCATCGCATTCACCATCACCAAGGTACGCCCAAACTCGGTTTTCGGAGGTATCTTTGATGCCACGGTTATGGAGATACCGATTGAATCTCGCCTGATAGATGGCGGAGATCGGGCCTAAGCCCATGGAGACAGTTGGAAACTGCCAAAAGTCAGGCATCAGCCAAGGGTGTGGGTACGAGGAGAGTCCGCCCCCGCTTGTCTCGCGTCGAAAGGAATCGAGTTGAGCCTCGGGGAGTCGACCCTCAAGAAACGCACGGGCATAGATCCCGGGGGCGGCGTGACCTTGGATCATAATCTGATCACCACCACCATGGGCTTGTGGTCCTCGGAAGAAATGGTTGAAGCCAACTTCATAGAGACTTGCAGACGAAGCGTACGATGAAATGTGTCCACCCAAGCCAGGAAACCGCTTGTTGGCACGCTGAACCATGGCCATGGCGTTCCAACGAACGATCCGTCGAATGCGCTTTTCCATGATTGGGTCGCCTGGAAACTTCGGCTCTTCGTGGAGTGGAATGGTGTTGATATAAGGCGTCTGAATCAACGCCGGGACGCCAACGTTGAGCTCGCGAGAGCGCTTTAAGACCTGCCTCAATAGATAACGAGCTCGACTTGGCCCATTTTCGTCAACCACATCCTCGAGCGCTTCTACCCACTCGGAGGTTTCGTTGGGATCTAGATCTGGCAACTGCGATTTGTACTGGTCAAACATAACTTCCCCTTCTTGCTCACAGAGCTTGAGAGACCATGCATTATCATTTTGTGGGTCTAGCTTGAAATTATAGCGATCTGGTTGTCGTGACGAGTGCCGTCGCCTTCGCGCCCTCTCTAACAGTCATCCTCGGGAATATCACCCTCTGATGTAGAACTATGTTCCATACCACTTGGCATTTTGAAGCCGGTTTCGCCACGACCGATAATCGACCGAACGTCAGCAATGACGTCATGGTGGCCAAATCCCGCCGGGTATGTGTGCGGGCAAGCGCCAGCTACGAGGACTTGAGCACGCTCGGCGTAGAGGTTTCCGACAGCCCGCAAAGTCTGGGGTTCCACGCGTACAACCTCGCCACGCTTAAATTGAAGTTCCGTGACCGAGCCGTCGTCTTCTTTGATAAGCAACACTGCACTGCCTTCGAGGCACAGGTAGATTTCTTCCTGTTCTCGGTGGCTATGAAAGAAATCGAAGCCTTCGCCCTTCACCAGTGGAAATATCGTAAGGCCGAGATTCGTTAGGCCGAGTTGTTCGGCAAAATTGGAAGGACCGGTTGATTCATCAAAGTTATATTGACCGCGTTGATATGACATAACAGAGGCAATCTAATCGCATTCGAGGCTGCCCGCAATCATCCAGAGCTGATATACGTCGGCATTGTGGCTCAGAAAGACTTTGACAGCACTCCTAAGCTATCGCAGATAGGGCTTTCAAGGGAGCCCAAGAGAAGAAGGACAACGCATCATGTCAGAACGTTTAAAGTGGCTATTGGTTGGATGCCTGATGTTTATCCCCGCTGTCACATCGGCACAGACAACCAATCCGCTTGATGAGATTATCGCACAGGTAAAGACCGGCTTTCGGCAACAGAGCCGTCCTACGGTCATCTTTGATGTTGATGGTACCATCCTGGATATCCGCCCTCGCGTATTAAAGATTGTTCATGAGTATGCGCGCGAAGAACTTCAAAAGGTTCGACCCCAGCTGAGCGAGCAAGTCCTGAAAATGGACGTCGCTGATATTCAGTACGCCATCGCCGACACTCTGAAGAACGGTGGCATCAACGAGGATGCCTTGATCACCAACGGTTCAATCTTTTGGGCAGAGCGTTTTTTCTCGACCGACTACCTCATCAACGATGTCCCCAATAAGGGCGTGTTAGAATTCGTTCGAAAACTCTACGCGAGCGGTGCACGCATTGTTTATCTCACCGGACGCGACCAGCCCCGACAACTCGAGGGAACTATCCGCGTACTCCAAAAATTTGGCTTCCCAGTCGGCCTACAGGGCACTGAGCTCATCATGAAGCCAACCTCGACGATGCCCGATGCAATATTCAAACAACGAATTACGAGCTACCTCAGAAGCACTGGAAAGGTCGTTGCTGCGTTCGATAACGAGCCGGCCAACGTAAACGTCTATCGACGTGCATTCGGCGCCGATACAATCTCTGTACTCTTCGAGACTCTCCACTCGCCCAATCCACCGCCACTCATCGATGGTGTCTATCGACTCGATAGCTTTGAGGCACCTACGCTCACCAAGAGTAGCCCCAAGCTCTCATTCGACTCCCTCAATCTGAAGCCAAGTGCCACACCGACCGAAAACACACCGGCCCTCAAGCCTAAAGTCGACGTGGAGAGCGCAGCACCAGCACCGGCTCCCACAGAAACACCATCAGAGGCACCGTCAGAGCCGACGCCGCCGGCTCCCGCAGTTGAAGAACCTTCGCGCGAGTCGGAGGAGCCAAGTGGAGCAGAAGTTTCCGATGAGGATGAATCGACCGAGGCCGAAGAAGAGTCACTAGAATTGGAAGAGGAATCTACCGGTGATGCTTCTGATATCGATGCTGAGGAAGATCCCGAAAGCGTGCTCGATTAAAGACCCCCGAGACGAGCCTGCCGCGACGCTAGGAATGGCTACGAAGACGCTTCGGTACCATCGACTGCGTTCTCGCAAGCACAATCATCTGATACCCCGCCACACGAGCCCTGAAGACACTTATCGCTGAAGACGACACCAATGGCCATCGAGCCCATGATGGCCGCGACAATGGTGAGTGTTAAAACAAATGTTCCCATGATCAGCTCTGCTCTCCATCGATGTGTTGCTGAAACGCAGCACTCATCGACTCCACAATAGCATCTCCGTCCCGAATGAGCATCAGCACTTTCCAACCTTTTTGCTCCGCCAAGCGCATTCCAGCCTCTGGGCCGAGAACACTCAAAGCGGTCGCGAGCGCATCTGCCTCTGCACAGGTGGGTCGAATCACCGTCACCGATGCCAATCCGTGCTCAACCGGCCGACCACTTCGTGGATCGATGGTATGTGAAATGCGTCGCCCTGAGGCATCGATCTTAAAATTCCGGTAATCACCTGAGGTTGCCATAGACTCTTCGCTGAGCCCGACGACGCGTTGTTTTCCGCCTGCGATGATCTCTGGACGCTCAATGCCGATTCGCCAAGGAATGGCGCGACTATTGAGACCAAAAGCGCGAACCTCACCCCCGATCTCGACCATCGCATGCTTTATGCCATGCTCCTTGATTACATCGACGAGCGCATCGACCCCGTAACCTTTCGCAACTGCCGACAGATCCACGCGCAGCTCAGGAACCATCTTGCTGATACCGGCCGCCTCGGGAAGATATTCGATAAGCTGGAAGCCGATTTGACTCTTCAGCGCATCAAGCGTCTCCGCATCTAACGCTCGCTCTTTGCCGCTACCAAAGCCATAGGCATCGACAAGGGGTCCAACCGTGACATCGAAGGCACCGCCCGAGAGCATACTCACCTCATGGGAGAGTCGAAGAACCTGAAGGGTCTCGGTTGAAACCTTGAACGCCGTGTCAGCGTCTGCCCGGTTGAATTGGTTAATCTCGCTCTCATCAATCCATGTCGACATGAGCAGATTCACCCGCTTGAGAGCGGCCTCTACGTCCGAACCAAGACGCTCAACCTTAGGGGTTAATGTCGTGGCTGGACCACGCACCCGAATCGAATACGTTGTCCCCATCGTCGCGCCCTGAAGGGTATATTCGATCGGCGCATTGGGGTCGGCGGGTGTGGGCCAAATTGCCCACGCCGAAAGCGCAACGAATGCAATAAGGAAAATCGGCAAGAGCCGCTTACGAGACTCAAAGAGTGCTGGGTCCATCAGTCGAAACCTCTAAGCAAAAGAGGCGCCCTAAAGGCGCCTCTCGTCATCAACCACCGAAGTCGTCGAGGAAGATGTTTTCTGGCTCAACCCCGAGGTCGTCCAACATCTTGAGCACCGACGAGTTCATCATCGGTGGTCCACATAAGTAGTATTCGCAGTCTTCAGGTGCTTGGTGGTCCTTCAGGTAATTTTCCAAAAGGACGTTGTGAATGAATCCGGTATAACCCATTTTCGAACCGAGCGGCTGACGCGCTGGTGACTCTGGGTTATCCCAATCGTCCTCTTCCAAGACATCCGAAAGTGCGATGTGCCATTCGAAGTTGTCGTTCTCTCGTTGAATCGAATCGAAATCCTCGATGTAGAACGCTTCGCGGAAAGACCGTGCGCCATACCAATAAGTGACCTTACGGGTCGTTTGGATGCGCTTGAACTGGTCGAAGATGTGTGAACGCATTGGAGCCATGCCCGCGCCACCACCGATGAAGACCATCTCATTGTCGGTTTCTTTCGCGAAGAACTCCCCGTAAGGGCCAGAGATCACAACGCTGTCACCAGGCTTACAGGAGAAGATGTACGAAGACATGATCCCCGGAGGTACTGGGAGATACGCTGGCGGACCATCACGTGGTGCCGAGCGATCTGGCGGAGGCGTCGCAACCCGGACGTTGAGCATGATGATGCCGAACTCTTCCGGGTAGTTTGCCATCGAGTAAGCACGGGTCACGGGCTCTTTAACATCAGAGACAAACTGCCAGATGTTAAACTTGTCCCAATCCTCGTGGTATTCTTTCTCGATTTCGAAGTCTTTGTACTCGATTCGATGGGCTGGGCTTTCGATCTGGATATACCCACCAGCGCGAAACGGAACGCTCTCACCTTCCGGGAGCTCCAGCACGAACTCTTTAATAAACGTAGCAACGTTGTGATTCGAGCGAACCTTACAGTCCCATTTCTGGATACTGAATACGTCGGCTTCTAGTTCGATCTCCATGTCGGCTTTTACTTTGACCTGACATGCGAGCCGGCAGCCTTCTCGCTCTTCACCGCGTGAGATATGTCCCTTTTCGGTAGGAAGCATCGCCCCGCCACCATCGTGAACATTGACCTTGCAAACACCGCAGCTGCCCTTGCCGCCGCAGGCGGAAGGAATGAAGAGCTTGTTATTGGACAACGTGTCTAGAAGCGTCGCCCCGGCCTGAGTCTTCAGGGCCTTGGTGGGGTCACCGTTGATTCCGATGGTGACAGCTTCTGAGCTAACCAATTTCGACTTTGCGAAAGAGAGGATCGCAACAAGCGCGAGAATGACCGATACAAACGATACGACCCCCGCGATAATTACTCCAACATCCATGACTTCTACTCCGTACCTTGTGTCGCGCTGTGAGCAGCCTTGCTCAGAGCTGAATCCCGGCGAACGCCATAAAGCCAATCGCCATCAAACCAGTCATGATAAATGTAATTCCCAGTCCACGAAGGCCTGGTGGTACATCACTATAACGCATTTTTGAGCGGATTGCAGCGAGTGCGATAATTGCGAGCGCAAAACCGATGCCGCTACCAAACCCAAAGACAACCGATTCGGTGAAATCGTAGTCCCGCTCAACCATGAAGAGCGAGGAACCCAGAATCGCGCAGTTAACCGCAATCAAAGGCAAAAAGACACCGAGTGATGCATGAAGTGCAGGTACAAATTTGTCGAGTGTCATCTCCAAGATCTGAACGACCGCAGCGATCGTACCAATCATGCAGAGGAACGTCAGAAACGAGAGGTCGTATTCTGCGTATTCAGCACCCAACCAAACCAAAGCCCCAGGCTTCAACATGTAAGTATAGATAAGATTATTCACTGGGCAGGTGATGCCCAAAACAAAGACAACCGCAATGCCAAGACCGATGGATGCATCCACCTTCTTGGAGCACGCCAAGAATGTACACATACCCAAGAAGTAGGCGAGTGCCATGTTCTCGACGAAAATCGCCTTCACAGCCAAACTTAAATAATGTTCCATAACTATTCGTTCTCCACCTGTTCAGGCTTCCAGGTGCGCAGTGCCCAAATCAATAAGCCGATGATAAAGAAGGCCATGGGCGAGAGCACCATGAGGCCATTCGCGACATACCAACCGCCTTCGGTCGCCAAAGGAAGAATCTCGATGCCCATCAACTTACCGGATCCAAAGAGCTCTCGGATACCACCGGTAAGGAGCAGGACGACACTGTAACCCAGGCCGTTCCCGATACCGTCAAGAAAGCTATTCACCGGACCGTTCTGCATCGCGTAGCCCTCGGCTCGGCCCATAACGATACAGTTGGTGATGATCAGACCAACAAAGACCGAGAGCTGCTTACTGATGTCGTAGACATACGCTTTCAAGATCTGGTCGGTCACGATGACAAGAGACGCAATGACTGTCAGCTGAACGATAATCCGGATATGGGCCGGGATATAGTTTCGGATCACACTAACAGTAAGGCTTGAGAGCCCGCAGACCGCAGTCAGGGCGATACTCATGACAATCGATGTCTCAAGCTTCGTTGTAACCGCGAGCGCGGAACAGATCCCGAGGACCTGTAGGGCGACGGGGTTATTATTAAAGAGCGGATCTAACACCGCCTCTTTTGCCTTATTCGCCATTTTTTATGCTCCCTGCTGCTTAAACTTTGAGAGATACGGACCAAACGCATCTTGGCTTAACCAGAACTGCAAGAGATAGCTTACGCCATTCGCTGTAATGGTCGCGCCAGAGAGACCATCAACATTGTAAGGGTCTTCCTCGGGGCTTCCCGCGGTGCCCTTAATAACGGCAATCTTCACTTTGCCGTCTTCGTCATAAACTTTGCGGTTCGGCCAAAGCGATTTCCACTTTGGGTTATCTACTTCACCACCGAGACCTGGTGTCTCTGCGTGCTGATAGAAGGTCAGACCGCGAACGGTGTTCACGTCCTTATCGAGCGCGAGGTAACCGTAGAGTGTCGACCAGAGGCCTTTGCCCTCTACCGGCAGAACCAGCATATCCACGTTGCCATCAGCTACGAGGTGGTAGACCAGCGCGTGATGGGGAATGCGTCCAACTTTTGCTCTGTTATCAGGTGCCTCGATGCTCCGCTCGGGGTCACGTGACGCCTTTTGTTGGTCGTACGCTGCTGCATCGACGCCATCTACGTATTCGCCAGTCTTGAGGTCGATGACCTTTGCCTTGATCTTGTCGTTAAAGGTCGACTCGATCTTATCCGCAGTCCAGCTCTCGCCCGCTGGCATCAAGCCAGTAACAGCCAAGACCTTCTTCTGCCGATCCAAGACAGCGTTCGCCTCTTGCTGCTCTTTGAGCGAAACCGCCGCTGAGCTCACAATGACGGAGAAGAACAGACATACGACTGTCGCGAATATGAAAGTATAAGCAACACTATTCTTCTGCATAGCGTAGCGCCCTCCGCTTGATGTTGGCCTCGACCACGAAGTGGTCAATAAATGGCGCAAACATGTTCATGAACAAAATCGCGAGCATCATGCCCTCTGGGTATGCCGGGTTCACAACGCGAACCAGCATGACCAAGATGCCGATGAAGAGTCCGTAGAGAAGCTTTCCTGAATCGGTAAACGATGAGGATACTGGGTCGGTTGCCATAAAGACCATACCGAACGCCCAACCACCAAGTACCATATGCCAATGGAAGCCTACTTCGAAGAATGGGTTGGTATCAGAGCCAACTGCGTTGAAGAGCAGCCCCATAAGCGCGGTGCCTGCAACAACGCCACCCATCGTGCGCCACGAGCCCACGCCGGTAACCAGGAGAATCACTGCCCCCATCAAACAGGCAAGCGCTGATGTTTCCCCCATCGAGCCCGGCACTAAACCGACAAACGCATCGAACCAGCTTACGTTGGCAAGGGCCGCATTTCCTTCGACTGAAGCACGTGCGAGCCAAGTCGCGCCGCTGTAACCGTCGGCAGCGGTCGAGTAATCAGCCGCTACCCAGACCTTGTCCCCGGAAATCTGTGCGGGATACGCAAAGAAGAGGAAGGCCCGGACCATAAGCGCTGGGTTGAAGATGTTCATCCCAACACCGCAGAAGATTTCTTTACCAATCACGATACCGAAGCCGGTTCCGATAGCGACCTGCCACAACGGAATCGTGGCTGGGAGCGTCAACGGAATCAACGAGCTCGAAACGAGAAAGCCCTCGGTAACCTCGTGCCCGCGAACAATCGCGAACAAGACTTCGAGGATGCCCCCTGCAGCCAGGGTCACGACCCAGATAGGCACAAAGTAGAGCATCCCGTAAATAAAGTTGGCAATATGGTCAGCCGACGAAAACTGGAAGCCCAGTGCGTAGAAGAGCTGGGTTTGCCACGTATCGAGCGGTGATGCACCAACCTCGATGGCGAGAGCCGCCTGTAGACCGGTGTTGTACATCGCAAAGAGAAAACACGGCTGCAGAGCGACAACGACCGTAATCATCATACGCTTCAGATCGAGACCATCCCGAACGTGGGTTGAGCCTTTTGTAACTTCGCCTGGCGTGAAAAGAATGGTGTCTTGAGCTTCATACGCAGGATAAAGCTTCTCGAATTTCCCGCCCTTTTCGAAAAGTGGCGCCACTGAATCCAATACATCTCGGAGCGCTTTCATCACCCCTCCTTTTCGATTT
>JAYYQC010000426.1:0-3966 GCA_036128675.1 Myxococcota bacterium
GAATAATAAAGCAGCGGACTCATACGCATCCCTGTCGAGTGGACAATGATGCGGGCGGCCAGTTTTCGCCTCAAGTACATCGATCTCATGCAGCACGCCTTGCGTGGCACGTTCGGTCTTAAAGGCACTGCAGTTATATCCTTCGTCCCATGAGGCATCGACCCAATCGCGCCAGTCAAAGGGTCGCTCGGGGTTGAGGACCCACCGTGCCTTTCGGCAAATGAGGTAAGGCTGCGGTACCTCACCGGAAAAGATGTCAGCTTCCTCCGCCACGAGGGCGTTTATAAGCTCGATACCTCTGACGTTCACGGCCAAATCCGCATAAGAGTCGATGGCGGTTGGCAACGAACCAAAGACCCAACGCTCGAACCACACATTGAGGACTAGGATGCTCTCAAGACTCAGACCAAACTCGTAATGCAATCGATAAAAGCCATAACCAAAGCCAAATACATGCTCGAATTTATCCGACCCAACAACGAACCCATCAAGGTTTAAAACCGTGCCCATTGGATTCCCAACCTGACCCAGGCCTCCTAAGACCGGTGAATCAACCGCACTCAGGCTTCGGTAAATAGATTCGTTGAGGGGGGTTTTGACGACTTCGAGCGGCCCGTCTTCTGCAAAGAGCGCTCTGAATGGTCCCTGGTGAGACCAAAAGGTCCACCAGATCTTCTGCCGAAGTCGACGGGCGTTGCAACCACGAGGCCCGAACCAGCCGCCATTGGCCTCCTGAACAACGTCGGACAGAAGCTCTCGGGTCAATGTGTTCAAGACATCCATTTGGCTCGCGAGGCCAGCGTATCTCGGCGAGAAGCTATCTATTTCGCTGGCCTTTGCAGATTCAGATGCCGTGAAGATGAGTAGCGCTACGCAGAGCCGGATCACCATGATACCTCCTAGTTCGTGACATAATCACCAGGAGTTATCGACGCACCGCATTGGGCGTTGCGCCTTTCTCTACTCTATAGTTAATAAAGGAAATCCTTGAAGATAACTGGTTTTATTGAGCTATACCCAGTCCCTCTAGAGGACCGGGTCCTAATCACAGACACTTAGAAAGTTTCCGGAGGCCTCTATTTCGTCATTTGGCCCACACCAAGTATACTCTTCAATGTCGCAGTTCACCGCATTGCAGGTCCAATCGGCAGGGGCACCGGCATCAGAACAAGCCGACAATCCATCACAATGAATAGAGCAATATCCAGACTCAGCGCCTGGCATCTTCACGCAGAAGTCCGTGGCACCGCTGCAATCATCGTCAGTTGCACAGGTATCATTCCAAGGTGAAATATCGGGCTCATCAGTAACCGTCTCGCCGCCCGATGCAGCTTCGCCTTCATAGACAAAGAGACATCGGGTAATCGGGATCGCCACATCACGCTGAACGTAGACATAATAGGTTTGACCCGGTGTCAAAGCTTTAGGGGCTCCATCGATTGGAAAGGTCTGCTTCGAGCCGGCAGGCACTGCGCCATACGTAAACCCGTCATTGATGGGTTCATCTCGGTAATCCACGTCTAGCCGCCAGAGAGTGCCTTCGGGTAGATCGAGGTTTGGTGGAGCGGTCGGGTTATCGCTACCCTCTTCTAAAACGAAGACGTAACGCGCGCCCCCGCCACTCCAGGTGAGCTTTCCAGCAGCATCCACGCCTTCACCATTTTCGCAGGCTGACGGCTCAAAGATACGCTGGGTATGAAGCGGTCCACCGGTCGGGGTTGCGTCTGAGTACTCATCCTGAGTACGACCTCGTCGGCCAAGCTCACCTTCGAAGAACGCCACCATTCGAGCAACGTCGGTGGTTGGCATTCCGGTAATCGTGCGATCAAAACCATTATTATCCTCGGCTGGGTGTGCGCCGAGAGGTGTCGAATCAATCCAACCGGCCATGATGGCCAAGCCATTATCCGTAAAGGAATCGGTCCAGATCCCCTCAGCCTCGGTGTCCCAAATCGAAGCACCCTGGGGAGCGATGCTGTCGGTATGGCAGCAGACGCAGCCGCAAGACTCGGCCTGGGTTTTGGCCCAATCGACTTCACCCAAGAAATTCGCATCGGCGAGCAATGGGTCATTCTCGGCCGTTTTGAACGATGAAGGAGGCACAGGAACATAAGGCCGCTGCGTTAACACCGGCGTACATTCGGCGTAGTCGATGAACTTTTTACCTTCTTCGGTGCAACCACCGATGGTCGACCATGTGCAGACATCACCATTATCGGCAGATCCTACCGAGTCCCCGGCTGCCGGCTCACTACACACAAATTCTCCCGGCTGGAAAACACTTCCACCCGAACCAATTCCGTCCATATCCTGGTCGTCCACATAGGGCTCACAGCGCGCTTCAGGGACAAATTCTCCCCCACCAAAGAGCTCGCACCCCATCTCGGAGCTCGCGCAATCATCGACGTCGTCACCTGGGAAGACGATATGGGTCATGTCGTCTTCGCCCTCATCAAAGAGGCAATAACCGAGGCTTTCTTCGTAAGGGCACGAACCAGCCGCAAAGGCCGATTCCAGCTGCCCATTGCAGTCGTCGAGTCCACTCTCGGAAGACCAACCTGCCCCCCGGTATTCTTTACATTCCTCAGCATTCGAAAAGATGTTGATGTAAATGCAATGGCCAAGCACCGGGTCAGGCTCAGACGGATTTGAGGTATCGGTGCAGGCTGCTGTAAAAACGAGGGCGGCGGTAGCGAGCGCTATCAAGCGAGGCATTAGGGAGCTCCTATTCGATAAGGTCATTGAGGGCGTGACTCCTCAACGGTGAGTTGCGAACTCAAACACCTGCTTTCAAGGCAACTTTCCTGAAAAACGTAAAAATACCCTTAAAATCTGACGACCGGAGTCTTATCCACAGGATAGCTGGCCAATTGGCATTTAAACAAAACACCAACCCTTTTAGATTTACATAAAATTATTTATCACGCCGTTGGGTAAATTGATTCAGTTGCGTCATTTCTGGACCAAGGATAAGGAGTTTCAAACGCGCGCAATCCGGAGAAACGAGCCAATGAAGACCCTTGAAATTCGACGACCCGACGACCTCCATCTTCACTTCAGGGATGGTGACGCTCTTGGCTATACCGTACCCGCGACCGCAAACGTATTCCGTCGCGCCATCGTTATGCCAAACCTCGTACCGCCAGTTACGACCGTCGCCCTGGCCAGCGAGTACCGTGACCGCATCCTTGAGGTCGTGCCGGAAGGCAGGGCGTTTGAGCCTCTGATGGTCCTCTACCTCCGAGACGACACCTCTGCCGAAGAGCTCATAGCCGCGGCTAAAAGCGACTTCGTGCACGGCGTTAAGCTCTACCCGGCCGGCGCGACGACCAACTCGAAAAGCGGTGTCACAGATATCACCGCCCTCTACCCTCAAATGGAAGTGATGGAAGCCCACGGTTTACCTCTCTTGATTCACGGCGAAGTAACCGACCCTTCTGTTGATGTATTTGACCGAGAGAAGCTCTTCATCGAGACCCACCTCGAGAAAATTGTGCGAAAATTCACGAAGCTTAAGATTGTCTTCGAGCATATCACAAGTCAGGCCGCAGCAGAGTTCGTGGCCGCCGCACCCGATAACGTAGCCGCCACCATTACCCCTCAGCACCTGATGCATAACCGCAATGATATGCTTGTTGGGGGCATCAAACCGCACCTTTACTGCCTCCCAATCCTTAAAGCACAAGCGGACCAAGCTGCCCTTCGAAAGGCGGTCGCGAGCGGTAGCCCCAAGTTCTTTCTAGGCACCGATTCGGCACCACATGCAACCCTTACCAAAGAGAGCTCATGCGGTTGTGCTGGGTGTTATAGTGCCCCAATCGCTCTCCCTCTCTATGCAACCATTTTTGAAGAGCTCGACATTCTCGACAAGCTAGAAGCTTTCGCATCGCTTCACGGACCCCGCTTCTACGGGCTAGAAGTAAGCGAAGAACGCGTCGTCCTAGAGCGCGGTCCACTGACTGTGCC
>JAYYQC010000427.1:0-9721 GCA_036128675.1 Myxococcota bacterium
TCAGTGCGACCTACGACGGACGGCCCACCGACGTCTATCTCGGTCAAGGCAATGGCAGATTCGAGCCTTATCATTTTGAGAGCGGCATCCTCGAGCCCAACGGTTGGGGCCTGGCGATCGCCGACTTCAACCAAGATGGAAAGCCCGACGTCGCCTCCAAGACCCAGCTCTTTCGAAACCAGGCGTCAGGCGACGAGACGCGCTGGTATCAGCTCACAGTCGTCGGTGATGAGACCGTGAATCGGGCCGGTATTGGTACGGTGCTGGTTGCCACGCTTAACGACGGCACCACCAGGATTCAGCAGATCAGCGGCGGCTCCGGTCAAGGCTGCCAAGATAGCCTTACCATCAGTTTCACACTGCCAAACCCGCTCCAGATCGACACCCTCACCCTAAGATTCCCCGGCGGCAAAGAGACGACCTTCCAAAGCGACGACCTCCAAGAAAACGGCCATACTTGGGTCTACGAGTCGGGTCGGATCGCTGTAGGCTTTCGGCCTATCCTCTAAACTGAGCCTCGAAAGCCTCGTGTTTTCAATCACTTGAGCGCCATCGATCTTGAGACCCGGGATTTTACTATCGACCTGCGTTTTTTAAGCAACACTTGACGCATCGCGACGAAACTAAGCCCCACACAAAGTGAATCCATTACCCCGGAGCCGACTATGCCCTCGATTAACTCGACCTCAGCGGTCGCACCTGCATTTATTCCCAGCAACGACACTGCCGAGACCAGCACCACCGCCACTACCACTACTTCTGGCAGCACAACCGTAGATACCTTTGAGCGTGTTGGCGAGGCCCGCAACAGCAATGCCCCAGCCAAGCTCACCGCCCTGCAAAAGCATGTCATGTTCTTTGATCAAGACGGCGACGGCAAGATTACCGTTGGCGAAACCTTCGACGGACTCCGTGAGCTCGGCTTTGGCTATACCCGCTCAAGCGCCTTTGCCTTCGCGATCAATGCCGGCCTAGGCGTCGCAACTGGCGCACCTTGGTACGCACCGTTGACCGTGGACATCGAGAATATCGCCAAGGGTAAGCATGACAGCGATACCGATATTTATGACGTGGATGGTCGTTTCAATGCACAGAAATTCGAAGACCTCTTCGCCATTTACGATACCGACAGCGACAACGCGCTCTCCGCCGAAGAATTCGAAATCTTCTACATGCGCAACAAAGAAGACGAGGCTTCAAGCCTCGTATCAACCTTCGAGTTTGGCCTGCTCATCGAGCTGGCCGGTGAGCCAAGGGTGATCGATGGTAAAGAGACCTCAGTTGTGACCCGCGAAACCATGGCGCGATTTTACGATGGCAGCCTCTTTTACGACCTCGTTGGCCGTACGCCACCTTTCCCAGTCTGAGACTATTTCGGGCTTTCGAGTCCGCGTCTAATCATCTCACGGTAAGCACTCGCGAGCTCATCGCGGGTCGCATCCATGACCCACGAGACCGCAAAGCGTGGCAGCCAGCTCACATCTGCAAAAACTGTCGCGCTTAACCGGCAGTAGGCGGGGTCTTTGGTCTCATGAAAGCGCAGCATGGTATAACTCGGGCTCTCGTCCTTACCGACCACCAACGAGCTTACGCTACGATTGGGAGTCCCGGTAAAACTCCAGCGCATCGTCGAGGTCGAGCTGATGCCCATCGCTCCTTCGGTGTAGCGTACCACCAGAGCGTTCGGCTCTCGCTTGAGTACCACAACCTCTTTCACTTTCTCCACTCGCTCCGGGTATTTCTCGATCTCGGACACCACTCGATGCGCGTCGGCGCAGCCAGCTTCCACGACGAACGAGCCAACCAAACCTGGAAGCCCGGCCACGCCGACTGGATCCGCCTTCGTCGAGGTAAGCGTCTCGACGATGCCTGGAAGCTTGGCCTCCTCCGCGAGGGTTGGAGCCGCTCGAACGTCAGTCGAGGTCATCAGACACAGGAGGGGAAGGAAGCTAAATTGGATTATTCTATGCATGATTGGTTCTCCACCAGTAGCGTGCGCATCCGGTGGACACACTGCAACTATTTCCGTTCTAACCAGCGCTTCGAGAAGACCTCGCTGGGCAACTCAACCCCAAATACGACATCCGAGAACTCTAAGGTTGTGCGCGAGTTCTTCTTGATATGATCGACAATCACCATCTTGGTTGGAAACCGACGACCACCCGGAAACTCTTGGACCTCTGACATCGACCAGGTCTTCAAGTGCATCCCCGAGAGCGCATAAAGCTCCTGTTTGAGTGCGAGCTTGTCGTCTTTGGCAATCCAGGTCTTTCGCTTGGGATAGGTGACTGTTTCATCCCGAGCGTTCATCTCAAGTACCCAGCAGTCGCGACCATCGACCAACTCCGAGCCAGTGACTTCAGAGCGGTAGCTCTCGCGAAGCTTTTGGGAGGTCATCATGTCTTCGTACGAGAGGTCACTTCCCATCATCCCCTGCCGCAACATATGTCCCGAGATTTTCTGAACTCGGTCGATGTTGGGCATATAGATCCACAGATCATCCCCAAGCTTGAGCATCTTGGTACCCTTATCGCGCCGTGGCTTTAGATAGGTCATCGCGGAGTCTGCGACCCCTCGACCGTAGCTCAGGATCTCGAAGACGCGGGTGCGTTTCCGTCCCTCTACCGTCATCATGAGCTTTGCGGTTCGACTCTCGAAGGTCATATGCTGGTCCATGGCATCAATGAGCGCATCAGCATTAGGTAGCTCGGCTGCGACGGCTTCGAAGGCTAGAAGGCCACAGAGGCTAATACCCAAGACAAAGAATCGGCTGTACATCGTTATACCTCCCGCTTCATCGCGTTGACCGGTGAGAGCATGGCGGCACGAATGGCCGGAATAAAGCTACCAAAGAGCGCGGTGAGAAACGCGGTCCAAAAGGCCATGGTCACAATATCCGGCGTCACGGTCGAGTACATGATTTCATCCATGGGAATATCAACTTGAGAAAGAATACTCGCCGGCAGCTCTACCCCAATGCGCTCCATGTAGAGTGCAGGGATCAATCCTGCGATCACCCCGGCAACCCCACCAATCACCGCAATCGCAAAGGCCTCAAAGACGAAGATGAATACCACCTCAAAGCGCGTCATACCTAGCGCCCGCAAGACACCAATCTCGGTCTTCCGCTCGAAGACTGACATCATCATTGTATTCCAAACCCCCAGACCGGCCAGCACCACAATGATAATCACCAACATCGCGCGAACCCCTCGCATAATCCCGATCTGAGCATCCCAGGGAGGAAGTTCCTCCCAGCTTTGGATATCCCAGGTCTGGAGCGATGGAGTACCCCGAAGCGCCGCCCCCAACGTCTCAATCCGCTTATAGTCTTCTCCGTAGACCACAACCTTCATAGCGCCGCCCTCTAGGTCGAGCATCCATTCCATCGTTGGAAAATCGAGAAAGGCCCGCCGGTCAATACTTGGTCCACCCGAGCGTACAATCCCCACCAGCGTCCCCTTCACCGGGGACATCGAACCGTCCTGCGTCATACCTAAGAGGACAACCTCATCCCCGAGCTTCGCACCAGTTCGCTCGACGAGCTTAGCCCCGAGAACAAGCTCCTCTTTACCTGGCTCAAACCACCGCCCCTCAACCAGCTTCTGGTCCACTTTGAGATGCTTGAGGTAATAGTCCTGAGGCGCACCAGTCGCGAGCCCGAATACATCACCGATCTCTTCCCCCACACTGAGCGTGACACCCGATTCAATGTAAGGGAACGCCGTCTCCACACCGGGCACCGCTCTCAGTGACTCGAGAAGCGCGCCGACATCCTCGATATTTTCATCGATCGGGCGCAGGCTTTCACGTTCTGCGTGCGCAGGAGTAACAACGCGAAAATGCCCAGTCGCATCCGATGAGCTTTCTAAGATTGAATCCCAGATACCATCGGTCCACGCCAGCGCGTTGATGAAGAGTGCTGTTCCCGCAACAATCATACCAGCGGTCAGAAGGGACCGAGAACGGTTTCGCAGGGCATTTCGCGCTGCAAGCTTTATCAACGAACGTCGTATCATTCTGCTCTCACCGCGTCGGCTGGTACCAATTTAGAGGCGACATGGGCTGGATAAATCGAAGCCAAAAGCGCCACACCGAAAGAGATCAAGAGTGGAATAATCACCATCGTCGGTGAAAAGGCCGTGTAGAGGTATGCACTCATGGGGATCCCACTCTCGGCCATCGACGCACCACTTACTGCATTGAGGTCAATGGGGTTCTTGGAAAGATAATAAGCTAAGACTGCGCCGCTGCCTGCTCCCAATAGGCCCGCTAAACCACCGAGCAATGAGCCCTCGGCTAAGAAGAGCTTCAGCACGCCGTGCCGGGTCAGCCCCATCGATCGCAAGGTGCCAATCTCTCGGGTACGCTCGTGAGCGGCCATCAGAATCGTGTTGGCAATCGCCATGCTGCTCATCAACAAAAGCATCGCCACCAACACATTGAGCGACATGCGCCGCATCTCCTGTAATGCGAGAAAGTCCTTCGACGCCTCGATCCAGTCTTCGGTCTCAATCTGCGCGTCCCCCAACGATGCGATAGCCGCTTGCGCATCTGGGCTTGCGTTTCGGTCGCTCAACAACATCGAGATATGGGTGGGTTTACCTTGAGTACGAAGAAGCTCTTCAACCAGCGGACTTGGTACAAAGACACCGCGATTATCGAAGAGAAGATTCCCGGTATAGGTAACACTGGCTACGGGCACAGACATCGCATTCATCGCACCCTTATGGGTCCGCACCTGCAATACCACCCGATCACCAACCTCGACCCCAAGGAGCTTCGCAGTACCACCGGTGATCATGACCCCATCCTCTGCTTTGACCGGTAGCGCTCCGTCGATTTGCCAAGCGCGTCGGGAGAATACGTTCATATCGGTCTCGGGCGAATACCCAATCGCCCGCACCCTCAACGTCTCGAGCTCCGCGGTGAGTGTTGCCTTAAAGATTGTACGCTCGGTCCAAGCAGTCGTGTTGGCGTCGAGCCACCCACGCAAGGCAGGCGTCACTTCGATGAGTTCGTCCACTGGATGGTCAAGACCGTCGGGCGGATAGTCAGCGGGACGAATCGTGACATGCCCAGTCATCCCATCAATCACACCGCGGATGATCCCCTCGTCCATCCCCGAGATGAAGGCTTGTCCCACAATGAGATAAAAAATCCCAACGACGACCGCAGCCGAGGAGATCAGCGATCGACGCTTCGCGCGCGTGAGATTCTTGATAGCCAACTTCCAAAGCATCACGAAACCTCAGGTTCCTGAGTGCGGTCTTCAATTATTTTGCCATCGCGAAGTGTCACAATCCGCCGCGCGTGCTCCATCACCATTGGATCATGGGTTGAAAAAAGAAAAGTGATCCCGCGGGAGGTATTGAGCGCGCGCATCAATGCCAAGATATCGCTGCCCGACGCTGAGTCCAGATTCGCAGTTGGCTCGTCCGCAATCACAAGCGCCGGCTTCTTGACCAAGGCACGGGCAATGGCGACGCGTTGTTGCTGTCCGCCGCTTAACTGACTCGGCCGCCGATCTTCGAGCCCCTCAAGTCCTACTTCCTTCAGTAGTGCACGCGCAGCTTCCATGCCGCCAGATGCTCCGGCCAAGGTAAGTGAGAGTTCTACGTTCTCCGCGGCACTCAACACCGGAATCAGATTATACGACTGAAAGATGAATCCAATCTTCTCACCGCGCAGCGCCGAGAGCGCACCGTCGCCCAAGCCAGTCGTCGTCACCCCTTCAATCGACACTTCACCCTGGGTCGGCCGGTCAAGACAGCCAACCTGATTAAGGAGCGTCGTCTTGCCTGAACCGGAAGGCCCCACAAACGCCGTGAACTCACCGGCTTCGATGCTGAGAGAAATATCTTCGACTGCATTCACGCTACCGACACCTTCGCCGTAGGTTTTCGTCAGTGAACGAATTTCGCATAATGACATGGTTTAATCCTCAGTAACTGAACCGCGACCATACTGTAATACTCGCTTTGGAACGTAAGCTAGAGAAATCGACCTCGACCGGTTCTCCCCCCTCGATCAACGACTGACGAAACACAAGTTCCGAGTCGCTCGGAAGAAACTCACCACCTTCGCCATTAAGGTCAAGGGGTACTTGTCCGGTGATAGAGAACTCAAGCCAGTCATTGGGTCGATGGGTCAGAGAAGGAACGAAAAACCCCGTATGGTCAACAAGGTTCAGAATCCCGGTCGTTCCAAGAGTCGTATCCATCGACAACGCGAGTGTCAGAGCCGTCATTCCGTAATGCTTCCCCTGTAAAATCGGACCAAAACTAGGTGTATCTACCATGGTATTGCCGGCCAGGGCGTCGAGGTCCAAACCCAGTGACGATGCCGAAGCGGTCACATCGGTCGTCCCGCGACCGTTGTAGTAGTATTGCGCCATGACGATGAGACCCTCGAAGAGACCCTCGACTGAATAATCAAAGCCTACTGCTACATCGAAGCTCGCCCAATTACTCGACCAAAGTGCCGACTCCACCCAATAGCCCACACCATAGGTGCCGCGCAGATCGATCCCGATGAGACCATCCCCATCGTCCCCACGGTACGCCCCTACGACACTGATATCAGCTAAGGCAGCCGTTGTTCTAAAGCGCGAAGCGGCACGAAAATGCGTGAACGTGTCATTACCGCCGAGCACCACCATCAGGTCAGAGTCCTCCCCGATTGGGATGCTTATACGTCCCGCATTCAGCCCCCGCCGTGGGCGCCAGGGCTCAGCAATGAGAAATTCGGGAAAAGGGTCGGTTGGATTGAGAAATGCTGCGGACCCCCAATAAATCGACTGCCGACCAACGCGAAAGTCGAAGCTTGGATGATACCAGTCCACATAAAGCCGCGCGACCTCGAGGTAATCCTGCGCCCGACTGATTTTGAGAAAGTCGTTCTCCTCCTGAGGCCACTGATAACCCGCACTCTCCAAGATTGGTCCCAGATCCGACCCTTGCACAACGCGCTTTACTTCATCGAGCTGGTTGCGTCCCTGGCGTAAAGCGACCTCCAGCTCACTGAAGAGCGCCCAGCGCTCGGCAAGCTCAACCGTAAAGCGCGGACGAAACCGCTCTACCAGTTGCCATTGCTCACCTTCAGCACCAACCTGCCAGTTGCCTCGAATCTCTCCATAGCCTCCCTCTGCATGCGTGAGCGCGGGCAATATTGAGAGAGCAAGAACCAGTAGAATACCCTTCATGCCGTCACCTCCTGACCGGCGATACCAATGACTCGCTGCACCGTTTCAAAGGCGATATCGCCGCGCTGCGAGCGCTCCATCTGACTCAAGACATCCCAATCCTTGAAGATCCATTCGCTTAAGCTGCGTGCGATACCGGCCCAGAGATTCAGTAGGAGCTGCAAAGGTAGATCGCCTCGAACCGCGCCAACCCTCCGTCCATGCTCAATAACCCGACGAGTCTCGGCTTCCCGTTCTGCAACGTAATCAGCGAGTGACGCGTTGTCGAATTGGGAGGCCGTTAAGTCATGAGCGGTATCAACCAGTCGCGCAATATCGGAGTACTGACCAAGGTATGCATATTTACAAAGGTCGAGCGCGCGCAAACACCGCCAAAAGGACGTCTCATCATCGGAGTCCAATAACCCCGATTCCGAAAGCCACACCTCCCACGGGAGCTTGCCCCTCAAGACCGTCACAAAGAGATCCGTCTTATCCTCGAAATAATAATAGAAGGTTCCTTTCGAGAGCCCCGCTTCTTTAATCATCCGGTTCAGTGAAGCCCGCTCGTACCCCTTTTCGGCAAACTCGTGCGCGGCGGCCCGCAGGATGGCCTCCTTCCGCTCGGCAGCTAAATTTTTATAGCGCGCTAAAGGCATAAACACTCCTAAACCACTGGTCTAACCACTAGTATAAAAAACGCTCCCTCAAAGCAAGTGATAGAAACCAACCATCGGTGTCAGATTCGACCGGTCTGCTGCGAAGGTCTCAGGGAACTCAATCTAGGAGACAGTTATGGCGAATATCATTGCCCTCTCGACCGCTCAGCATCTTCATACAAGCTACGAATCAACCGTACGCTGGGGCTTCTTGGACGCCCCCCATGATCACGCATTGGCATCCAAGGCGCTTAAGCGCGGTGCAGTTGTCGCCCATGGCTTTGGCCAATTCTATGCGCTCAGTACCCGCCCCGACGCGTCCACCGTCGGGCAGATGAACCAATGGAAAGGCCGTCCATTCGACCAGGTTGGAAGCATCTCGACCACACCGCTCCTAATTCCAAGTCTCTTCGACTGGTCGAAGGTCCCTGACGAAAACGCGCGACCGAGAGTCCTCGCACTCATGGACGCACTTCTCGCATTGGGACCTTTTGGCTTTCGGGGCCCGGCGCACGAAGATATCCCGCGACACCTCTCCAGCAACGATGGAGAAACCCGAACCACTCAAGTCATTGTCCCGGGTTATCGTTGTCCAAGTCAGGCCCTCATCTCAGCCTGCATCCACCAAATTGAAGAGCGCTTTATCTATGTCACCTCAGCAAATCAGTCGCACCATCGAACCGGTCGTACCGAAGAGCCAGCCCACTGGAAAGCAGCTCCGCTCGCAGCGGACTTTGAACATGTCGACGAACTCTTTGTCATGACCCATCGCGACGAAGAACGGGCTCGCGAGCTCCATCCCGATCACCTTCCGATGTCAACGAGCATCCTCTCCTTTCATCGGCGAGGCCTCGAGCGAGAACCGATCGTACGTCTTGAACGTCTAGGCTCGATGGGGAGCGAAACAATCCGAGAGCTGGTTCATGGCCATGGCTTCAAACTCGAAGTAGCTCCAAGTGCGGAGAGTCGACTTCCCTGTCGCCGCTATTCAGCTCAGCAACTAAACTAGTAACCGAGAAGAGTCTAACAATGCGACACGCGACCAATCTACACAAACGACAGCGAATCGGACTCATCGTACCGAGCTCAAATATCACGCTTGAGACAGAGCTTCCTGCACTTCTGCGCCGTCAGGAGGCCCGTACTCACCAGCGCTTTAGCCTCCATAGCCATCGACTTGGACTTCGCGATGTGACGCTCGAGAGTCTACGCGCCATGAATCAGCATGCGGAGCACGCGGGGGCATTGCTGGGACATGCGTCGGTGGATGCACTCGTCTATGGGTGTTTAATCGCTGCACTCTCCGAGGGCCCAGGAGCCCACCGCCTTATCGAGAGACGTCTCCAGGAGAGCGTAAGTGCAAACGGTCGAAGCACGCCCGTCATCAGCAGTGCTGGAGCCCTGATAAATACCCTGAAGCGCGGCGGCTATCGCAGGGTGGGTGTCTTAGCCCCCTACCACCCAAGCTTAACCCAAAAGCTGGTGTCTTATTTTGCACACGAGGATATCGAGGTCCATGCAACGCACTCACTCAATATCACCGATAACCTTCACGTGGGTCAGCTCGACCCTATGATGCTCCTTGAGTCGCTGAGACACTTTCCAGATACTCTCGACGCACTGGTCCTCTCAGCCTGTGTGCAAATGCCTTCATTGGAAGCCATTGCAGCCGCGGAGGCACGGCTCAATATACCCGTCATCACAGCGCTCACGGCAACCACATCAGAGCTCCTAAAGACACTTGGTCAGACGCCGCGGATTGAAGGCGCTGGAAGTCTCTTAAGTGGTGGTAGCTATGGTGAGTGTCGCGATCTGCAGCTGCTTCGACGCTCTGCGTAAAGCGATCCATTCGTCGTTTTTATCCCAAAAGCATGTCCTA
>JAYYQC010000428.1:0-5313 GCA_036128675.1 Myxococcota bacterium
AACCATCATCTACGCGAGATGTTGAAAGAACCAACTCCAAGCCCGGTACTCGGTTTAACCGCTCGATGGTATCGATGAGAGCGGCCTCAGCGAAACTCGCAGCAGCCTGTGGGCCAATGGCCTCCGCCAAGCGGCTCTTCACCTCGCCTGGCCGAGGAGGCTTTGCGAAAATGACTGCTTCCAATCGTTATCTCCCCGAATGTCACTGCCCCAGAGGAAATACTGGGCAACAATGCATACCTTCCCTACTCGTGGGTTCGGTATTTCGAACCGCCTAGGCTCTTCCCATAGCTTCCAAGGTTGCTAACCTGCAACCATCAAAGGAGATGTGAATGATGAATCTAACCAGGCTACTTCTCGTCATTGGACTCAGTCTGACCCTCGGTGCGTGTGGCTCAGATGATACAGTATCAGTAGCGGATGAGACTGGTGGAACATCTTCTGGTGGTGGCTCGTCGTCAGGCGGGGATGCCCCGAGTCAAGAACGGGTCCTCGCATCTGACCTGGCGATCACCGATATCGCGGCCTATCAGAGCGTTCGGGTAGGACTTGTCTCGAACGGAGCACCCGTCAATGCCCCTGCCGCGCCGCTGGTTGCTCGCAAAGACGTCCTCGTGCGCGTCTTTGTCCAACCCCAAGCTGGCTTTCAAGCCCGCTCGGTCACCGCTCGCCTCGAATTGAGCAATAGCTCGGGTACCTATCCACTCCAGGAAGCAAGCTTCACCGTCACCCGCGCATCCACCGAGTCCAACGGCAATTCAACCTTTAACTTCTTCGTCGACGGTGAGGTTCTCGATGGAACTGGAAGCTTTCGCGTCAGCCTCTATGAGGCCGAGGGCGTAACCAGCCAGGGCGGCGACATCAGTCAGGCGACATTTCCACGTGGCGCGGGCCTCGGTGCATTTGGTGAAGAGCCAGCGCGCCGACTCCGCATTGTACTGGTTCCGGTTCAGTACAACGCCGATGGCTCAGGCCGCTTACCAGACACCAGCGATGCGCAGATAGACCGGTATCGTGAAGCTTTCTATGCTATGTTCCCTGCGTCTGAAGTAGACATCTCGGTCCGGTCAGCCATTGCATACAACCGAGCAGTCGAAGCCTACGGAACGGGCTGGGATACACTTCTTAACGAAATGGCGTATTTACGCTACCAAGACCGCGTGGCCGACGACGTGTATTACTACGGCATCTTTAGCCCGGCCAGCAGCGTCTATAACTACTGCAGCGGTGGCTGCGTCCTCGGGCTCAGTAACCTGGTCCAGGACTACCGATATGCGCAAGGCCGCGTGAGTATTGGCCTCGGCTTTACCGGCGATGAGTCGGTAAACACCATGGTCCATGAGGTCGGTCATGCCCACGGACGCGAGCACGCACCATGTGGCCTCGGCGGCCAACCATCCGACCGCTATTACCCCAATAACACAGGGAAAATTGACGATTGGGGCTTTGACCACCGCTCGAGTGACCTGCGTTCGCCAGGCACTTACGTCGATGTAATGTCCTACTGTAGCCCGTCCTGGATCAGTGTTTACAACTACGACGCTCTCTACACCCGCTTTGAGAACATCGACCGACTTCAGCGCGTTATGGTCGTCGACGATCGAGACGTTGACCTGCCGTGGCCAATTCTGATCGAGCAAGCCGACGGCAGCTTGGCTTGGGGACGACCGATTCCCCAGACTGTCCTGCCGCAAAACCAAGAGCGACGGACCGTGGAGTTCAGTGATGCAAACGGGCAACTCCTCGGAGCCACGAGCGCCTATTACCTTCGCTTTAGCCACCTAGATGGCGGATTTCTCATGCTCAACCCAGAGGACATCCCTGCAGGAACGGTGAAGGTTCTGACCGATAAGGCAACCATCGAATACTAGGGCATCCCATGCCCTAGCCAAAAGGGGCCACAGCGACTCCCCCAAACCCCCCGCTGTGGCCCCTCTCTTTTTCGCATTTTCCTGCTGCCACCACCTCAATGACGCCTTAACTTCTAGGAAACGCAAAAGGTTGCAGCCCATGGGTGAAGATCCTATGGAGCGTCAGGCCTGGTTATCCGGCAAAGCCCCGGTGACACGGCGCAATGAGGAGCGAGACATTGAATCACAGCATACTTGGGCAGGGACTTGTATTGGGCGCCACCGCAGTGGCCGGCTTTGGCACGATGTTAGCGCTCTTAGCGATGCGTCGAAGCTCGCCATCACGCCTCGAAGCAAGTCGCATCTCCCTGAAACTCTACGCGGTCTTTATGTGGTTGGCGAACCTCACGATGGTTCGCGCCCTTCTACAAGATGACTTCAGTGTCTCCTACGTCGCAAAAGTCGGAAGCCGTGCCAGCCCTGAATGGGTGAAGATCGTATCACTTTGGTCCTCACTCGAAGGCTCTATCCTTTTGTGGGGAGCCGTACTCGGGATCTATGGTTGGTTCTTCGCAGCCTCAATGAAAAATCGCTTTCCAGAATATGTACCTGGCGCACTGACGATTTTTCATATCATCGCCGTCTTTTTTGGCTGCTTGATCGCAGGACCAGCCGACCCCTTCACACCAATGGCCGAGGTACCAGCCGATGGTCCTGGACCCAACCCACTGCTCCAGAATCATATCCTCATGGTCGTTCACCCGCCCCTGCTCTACTTCGGCTATGTGGGGATGACCGTACCATTTTGCATCGCGTCTGCAGCGTTGATGAAAGGTCAGATCACCCCAGGCTGGCTGAAACCACTTCGTCAGTGGACACATGTAGCCTGGATCTTTCTCACACTTGGAATCATCGTCGGCGGCTGGTGGGCCTATGAAGTCTTGGGTTGGGGCGGCTACTGGGCCTGGGACCCAGTCGAGAATGCATCGTTCCTACCTTGGCTGGCTGCAACCGGTTACCTCCATTCGACTGTTGCTCAGGAGCGGCGTAAGATCTTTAAAGCGTGGACTCTGAGCCTCGTACTCGCGTCGTTTATTCTCACGATTTTGGGAACATTCATGACGCGAAGCGGTGTCTTCAACTCGGTCCATTCCTTCACGCAATCACCGATTGGGCCGATCTTTTTAGCCTTCCTCGCAGTCACGATTGTCTTCTCGGTGGTCCTGCTCTCCGCTCGAATGCACCTTCTCGAGGATGAAGGTAAAATCGCGGCTCTCATGAGCCGAGAAGCTGCCTTTCTGCTCAACAATGTTGTCTTTGTTGTCTTTACCTTCACGGTACTTTTGGGCACCGTTTTTCCCTTGGTGACCGAGGCAATCAAGGGCGTCAAAATTAGCGTAGGAGAGCCGTATTTCGACCAGATGGCCGCTCCGATTGGTCTCGTCTTGGTCTTTCTCATGGGAATTGGCCCCATCCTGCCCTGGGGTCGACCAGATATGAAGCAGGTCAAGGAGGCGATGATATTACCGATCGTCGGTGCGATTGTCGCGGCTGGACTCGGTACGCTCCATGAGCGCAGCTCCCTGTGGACGCTCGCAACCTTTGCGGGCTGTGGCTTTGCAGCAACCGCAACACTGCGTGATATGTGGAAACCCATCGCTGATCGACGGCAACGCCGCCAGGAAGGTATTCTCAAAGCAGCACAAGCCGCACTCAGCGCGAATCGACGCCGCTTTGGTGGCTATGTAATCCACATTGGCGTCATTGCCATCATCGCAGCGATTGCTGGCAGTCGCGCCTACAAGACCTCGGTCGAGGTATCTCTCGCCCCAGGTGAATCAGCCCAGTTAGAGGATATCACCCTGACGTATTTAAAAACGCGGGCCAATCAAGCGCCTCACCGCTTCGAGGTAGCCGCAGACTTTGCCGTTACCACGCAGAGCGGGAGTGCCCTCGGCACCTTTAGCCCTATGCTCGTCTACTATCCCAGCCAACGCGAACCCATCGGAACACCCGACGTACGTACAATGGGTAATCGGGATATCTATTTCAGCCTTCTCGCGTTTGAAAAAGACGGTTCACGGGTTTCAGTCAAAGCGTATATCATGCCAATGGTACCGTGGCTCTGGTGGAGTATCCCAATTCTAGCCTTGGGCAGCATCATATCTCTATGGCCTCGCAGACGTCGTAAATGGCAAGAGAATAAGGCGACACTCGCCGCCGGAGTTAAAACGTGAATCTCAAAGTGCTTCTGCCATCCTTAATCATAACAATTACACTCTTAGTCGTCCTCGCATCCGGTTTTGGGAACAACCCTCATGAGGTCCCATTTGTCTTAGAGGGTGAGCCAGCAAGGGATTTTAACCTTGTATCCTTGGACGGCACAGAGGTCAGCTTAGCTTCACTCCGTGGCAAACCGGTGGTGATCAATTTCTGGTCGACTTGGTGTGGTCCCTGTAAAGTCGAGCACGACATTCTTCAAATCGGATCACAAAAATTTCCCAACGTGCAATTCTTAGGCGTTGTCTACCAGGATACACCTGAAGCCACGAAAGAGTATCTCGCAACCCGAAGAAATTTCTACCCTCAACTCTTGGACCCAAACAGCGACATCGCGATGGACTATGGCGTAGCGGGGGTCCCCGAGACTTATATCATCGCACCCAATGGAACCATCGCTGCTAAAAAGGCTGGGGTGGTAACACCAGAATACTTGATCGAGCAGCTCAAGCCTTGGAGCCAACGATGAAGCCCTTTCGCGTCTTATCTCTCGTGGCCTGGGCTCTTGTCATTCCCTTCATGGCTCAAGCACAAGGCGAAGCTCAGATCCCGCCCAATACGGAGAAGATCGAGCTCAGTACCGAATCAGAGGCTTACCAAATTGGTCTGCTTCTTCGCTGTCCGGTCTGCCAAGGCATGCCAATCGCAGACTCCCCTGCCGATATGGCACAGGCGATGATGAAAAAAATTCGTACCATGACCAATGAGGGTCGCGAACGACAAGAGATCCTTGATTACTTCGTCTCTCGTTATGGTGAATGGGTACTGCTAGAGCCTAAGCAGGAAGGGCTCAATTGGATTATCTGGATTGTTCCCCCTCTGGTTCTTTTGCTCGGGATTCTTTGGGCAATGAACCGGGCAAGGAGAGCTCAATCAACGCCATCAGGCAGGGGCCCAACCGAGCCTTCTTCTCAGAGCGCCGTGCCTGAGAGCGCGCTTCAGAGCATGATCCGAGAGAGTGTAGACGGAGACGACCTATGAACGAAATTATCGATAGCATGCTGATGCCTTTTGGGGTCGCGATTGCTGGCGCTATCCTTGGCCTCCTCATCGCGTGGCGCTTTCTAAAACTTGAAGAAAGCGCGTCGCTGACACCTTTGGTGGATTTGGACGAGCGTGTCGAGCATCTCATTGCGCTACTCAAGGACCTCGAACAGCAGCGAACCCGCCTTGAGCCCGAATT
>JAYYQC010000429.1:0-6376 GCA_036128675.1 Myxococcota bacterium
GACTGTGAACTGGAGCCGCAAACGGCAGAATGTACCGGCCTCATCGACCCAGAACGGTGCATCGCTCTGCGTTCGTTCGATGAGATCAACCAACACAACCCCATCGAAGCTGTTGTTTACATCGTCACAGGCTTCGCTCCGGTCGAGCTGGAACGAACGGACCTTGATATAGGCTTCTTCAATCGTAAGCCCATTGTCGAGGACCAGAGCATCAGGCTGAGGCCCTGAGCCTTGGTAACCCGCAAATTCAATCTCAGTGGATATCGGGTTGCCAACGTCCGTAGAGGCGCAAGCTGTCGTCAACAAGGTAGACAAGAGTAGTGAGCTTAAAAAACGGGTCATTTGCCTTATTCCTTAGGGGTATTCTTAAGCTCATCTATCCTATTTAGAGGAAAAAGTTGAATATTTAACTGATAAACCGTGGTGGGTTCCTCGATCGGATCGGTGAGAGCCATCAGGGTTTCGCGAAATGCATGGACTCTGCGCTTGAGCTCAGGGACCTGCTCCGGCCGTACACACATCGTGAGCGCCGAGATATCTCGGTACTCACGAGGAATGCGTTCGATCGACTCAGCGCCTCGTTCAATCATCTGATGATGGTAGTTTACGATAGCTAGAGAGTTTACCTCGTGCCCAGTCGTGAGCGAGGCATCCCCGCGACGAACACCGTCCTCTTCCTCCACGATGTAGCCGAGTCTCAAGAGGACTTCGAGCGCTCGCTCCACGTCCTCCACCGGTATTGGCGGGGAAAGTTCCTGCGCGATCCATGTGGCATCTAGATGGAAATCAGGCCGCGCTGTCATTTCTCGAATCGTGGGATAATACCAATGCGATAGGTATTCGAAGAAATCCGGCTCAATTCGACCAGCCTTCCGAAAGTGCCGGGACGCACTGATTCGCTCAAAGGACTCGTTTTTCTTCGTCCGGTTCTCGGCTTGGTCAAAGTCCACAAG
Source organism: Myxococcota bacterium (assembly GCA_036128675.1). Lineage (GTDB taxonomy): Bacteria > Myxococcota > XYA12-FULL-58-9 > XYA12-FULL-58-9 > JABJBS01 > JAYYQC01. The sequence continues at coordinate 954 of JAYYQC010000429.1, forward strand.
CGCCATGAAGAAGGATGCCTCATCCGGCTTGAGCTTGAGTGCTGCCGACACCCTCTCCGCCGCTTCGACCGACAGATTGCGCTGGTTCTCCATCACAAGCTTATAGAAATTTGGTGACGAGAAACCCGACTGCTTTGACAGCTTTCGGAAGGACATCCCGCGGGTGTGCTCTTTCGCCTTCGTATAGAAGTCCTTCATGAACTCGCGGTAGCTCAGATAATCAAAGATATCGGGCTTCCACCAAGGTTCGTTGTCGATTTTTTCAGTCATTTCATAGGCCTCGCTTAGTTCTAAACTAAACCAGGGGCCGTCTCATCGCTATCTTTCGAGCGCACGTCGGGCGCTTTCAGTATTCCACTGGTATACGAAGAAAATTAGGCTGGCTGGAGCTGGGCACAAAAAAAGCGAGCAGGTGCTCGCTGAGAAGAAAAGTGGCGTCCCGTAGGGGATTCGAACCCCTGTCGCCGGCGTGAAAGGCCAGTGTCCTAGGCCAACTAGACGAACGGGACGCAACCGGTGAGCGAGTGTTTACAGAAACCATCTCAGGTTGGCAATAGTTTTTTGGGGGGGAGTGACGTTTTCATGATCACACCAGAAAATCCTTCAGACTAAACAACGAAGTCAAAGGACGTCGTCCACCCGTCACCCTCACTGCCTTCGAGTGCAAGCGTCCGTGACTCTTCCGCCCATGGATCAGACTCAAGAAAGGGGTCGCCCTCAAAATAAAGCTGCGAGATGAAATCGTTTAAACCATTCTCGTCATCCCAACGCACTCGGACATGGATGTGACTAGGACGATAGGTGGAGCCATTAAGATAACGCCCCGGCAGAATGGTATCGAATTGATAAGAACCATCGTCTTGTACAATTGCTGCCGCGCGGAAATTGAAGCCAACATCATCGTAAGCGCCTTCGTGATCCGCATGCCAGATATCGAGGCGCGCGCCCCGCAGCGGCGTCTCACAGTCGGACGCGAAAACCTTACCCCGAAGGAAGAGTCTTTCTCCCAGCGTTGTTTCATCAACCAAGTCTGAGGTCAGTGGCGCATCCTCGGTAAAATAAGGGCCGAGAATATCGTCGTTGGTCTCGATACACTCCCCCGTTCCAGTACCACCGCCAGTCTCAGTACCACCGCCAGTCTCAGTACCACCGCCAGTCTCAGTACCGCCGCCAGTCTCAGTACCGCCACCAGTCTCAGTACCGCCACCGGTCTCAGTACCGCCACCGGTCTCGGTGCCGTCGCCCGTTTGGGTTGTATTGCTGCCCTCCGCGTCATTGTCGGTGCAGCCGACGGATAAATACGCCCCAGTGACGACGACTGCAGAATCACACACAAATTTTCGACGCGTGTAGTTCATCCTTAACCCCTCTCCTCTTGAAGTGAACGGTGTAGCTTTCTCAAACCGCTATCGCAGCCGTCGAGCTGCGCCTTCGAAACCCATTCGTCAGGTTGATGCGCCTGATCGATGGACCCGGGTCCCCAGATCACAGCATCAAAGCCTGCCGCTTGAAATTGCCCAGCCTCGGTCGCGTAAGCGACATATTGCTCACCCGGCTCAGTCTTTAGGGTTTCTACCAAAATAGAATCGGCGATGGACCCCGGCGCATTCAGACCCGGCGCATCCGCAAGAAGCTCGGTGTGAATTGCACAACCGGCGTGCTTGGCAACCATCGCAGGCAGGACTTCATCCTGAGCAAATTTCTCGAACGCATCTATCACGTCACGCGCCCGTTGACCGGGTATGGTACGGACGTCCCAGGTAAACGATGCATCCTTTGCGGTGATATTGACCGCAGTCCCTCCCTCAACAATCCCAACGTGAACCGTTGAGTAAGCCGGAGTAAACCGAGGGTCGGTTTTTGCATCCCGCAGCTCTGCCCCTAAGGCTTCGAGCTTCATCATAAGACGAGCAGCGACCATGACCGCAGATACGCCTCGGTCCATCTGACTCGAGTGCGTCTCGTAGCCTCTGACGGTGGTCTTGGCCGCGGCGATTCCTTTATGTCCTACAATTGAGACAAGCTCGGTGGGCTCCCCTACGATGACCCCTCTCGGCTTACATTTGTCATAGCCTTTCAAACGCTCAATCATGGATGGTGCGCCGATGCAGCCGACCGCTTCGTCGTAGGACAACGCCAACCAGAGTGGATAGCGCCACGACGATGTATCCGTCGGCAGTGTGGCCAGTGCCGATGATAGAAAGCCCTTCATGTCGCACACGCCACGCCCATAGAGTCGGCCATCCTCCTCATGCACCCTAAAGGGATCGGTAGACCATGATTGTCCATCTACCGGAACAACATCCGTATGCCCTGAGAGTACTATGCCTCCCGCCCGTTCCGGACCAAGGCGAGCCAGACAATTTGCCTTACGTTGGTCCTCATTATGAATCAGCTCAACCTGAGCCCCCTTCTCGGCGAGAAATGCAGCGACCTCATGAATCAGCGCAAGATTTGAGTCACGCGACACGGTCTCATGCGAGACTAGGCGCTCAAGCCAAGCCGTTGTACTGGACAGTTCCATTCTTTTCCCCAAGTCCCAGAAGTGATCTGGTTTTACACAGTTCATTCACTGATGCCATGAAGATTTCCTAAATTTTTTTCAACTCAAGGGTTGATAAAAATAAACGCGGTGTTCATATTTCGGCCATACGAGAAGGAGTCGATTATGAAACTTGTGAAGCGAGGCCTCTGGGCCCTCGGGATGTTAGGTATTATTAGCTGTGGGACCGCGGAATCAACTGACGACGGTATCAACCCTACAACCACCCCGTCCGGCGATTCGGGAAGTAACACAGCGGAGCCCACCGGCCTCGCAACGGTCGATGGCTGCGAATCAGCGACGTTCCTTGAGGCATCATCGGATGTCACCGGTAAGGGTCCATGGGAGGTCGGAGCTCGGACACTTATGGCCGGTGAACTCACCGCGGAAGTTTGGTACCCCGCCCAGCCAGGCACTGTCGGTGAAACCGAGACCATCATTTATGATATACGCGACCAACTCGCGCCTGAGGAAGGCGCAAAGATCCCAGATGAGGACAACCCCTGGCACTACTGCGATTGCTACCGTGACCTTCCATTGGATACTGTCAGAGGCCCCTATCCTGTGATTATCTTCGCCCACGGCACCGCCGGATTTCGACATCAATCGTTGGCACAAATGACGCATTGGGCCAGTCATGGCTTTGTCGTGGCCGCAGTCGACCACCCAGGACTCAAGTTAGGCGACCTACTGGCTTTTAGTTTCGACCAAGACCTCACCGCGGATCTCAATACGCTCTACGCGGCACTCGAGACCTTAGAAGGCGAGTGGTCATTTTTGGATGGCTTTATCGACCTGGAGCGTTTAGGCGCGGCAGGCCATAGTGCCGGGGGCGGCGCAATCGGTGCGCTTTCAGACCGCGCGCAGGTCCTCATCCCGATGGCCTCTCGTGGAACCTCTGAGACCGATACCCTTCAGAGTTCACTCATCCTCGGCGGCGTGGATGATGGCGTTGCAGCCTACAGCGGTCAGGTCGGAGGGTTCGAATCGAGTCCCTCGAAAAAGCGTCTGATCGGCCTGGAGAACGCGGGACACCTAGCCTTCTCGGACCTCTGTAATCTTGGCGCCGATAAAGGCGGACTGGTCGAAATCGCCACGCAGTATGGCGTCACTGGTGCCAGCTTTGCGAGCTTCCTATGGGATGGTTGTGACGAAGGTCAGTTACCCTTCGAAGCGGCACGCGACATTGTGAACTACTCGACCACAATCGTTCTTAAGGAGACCCTTCACTGCGACGCAAGCCGGGTCAGTCTCCTTCCGGATATTGCGACTAAATTTGAAGCAGTTTTCGAGTACCGCGAACTCTTAGAGTAACGCAGCCCTCATCTACAGACCTGGTGCACCCGGTCGGTGCAGGTCATAGATAACGATAGCTTCCGTCGCGGCTCGAGCCGCTGGGTTATCGCTTCGATGCTTCGACACCACCGATTCTCTTGCCTGGTCATCTCGCTTGTAGGTTTGGTGAGCCTTCCGATGGGTCTCTGCCACCTCTTGATTTCCCGCACGCGTCTCAACCAGAGACAGGGTATAGTGAGCCCGCTGATTCTCGGGGTCCAACTCGAGTACCGCTTGTAGAAGTCGACGACTCTCCGCCAAAAGCAGCTCTTTGAGCTCTGAGTTGGCCGCACCACGCGCTTGCTTAGAACGCTCGAAATATGCGGTGGCTAGCTCGTTAAGCAGACGGTAGTCCTTCGAAAAATCAAAACCACGCGCCTCAGTTTGTCCAGTTGGCTTCATCGCCGATTCGAAATTATCGATCGCCTCATCCAGGAAACCATTTTCGAGGTTGATGGTTCCAGCGAGCCAGTCGAAGGTCCAGTGCGCAAGCTCCGCACGGTAAGGGCGGGCTTTCTCCAGCGCTTGTGCCGCCTGGTCGAAACGACGGTCCGCGATAAAGGTCCTTGCGACGTTAAGCCATCCCGACGGCTGCCCTTGGCGAACAACTTCCTGAAATGCTTCACGTGCAGCCAAAAGTTCATACTCGGCGTTCTTGACCCTCGGCTTACGTAAATTTCCAATCCCAAAGTCGTTCCAACGCGTCCAGGTCGCTATCTGCTCTTGGTCGTCCGAGGCGGATGAAGGGTAGCGGGCACTCCCTAAATCCGTAATAGGAAGCTCAATGTCGAGACCATCAGGATAGACGTAATCCACATAGGTCTTATCGAACTTGCGGTAACGGACCCTAGCTTGAATCCATATATCGCCCACGGCATCGCTGGGTACATCGAGTTGGTAATGCAAGACGTCAGCTGCACCAGGAGGTATCTGGTGGTTATAAAGCGCAACAAAAATATCCTCCGCATTACGACGGTCAATCCGGTTGGCATCGGCATCTAGGACATAGCTGTTGATAAAGTGCGCATGCGGGTCGACGCGCCCTTTATCCATCCCGCCCGAACGCCCGAAGGTCCCCCGAGCGTCGCCTGCTTCGACTTCAACCCAAAGCTGATTTGAATCCGCGGTACCCTGCGTCAGGTGATGTCCTAAGGTGAGAGTTCGCACGACGATATCAACCACATAGGATCTACCCGGCTCGAACTCGAATTCAACCTCATCCAGCGGTGCCGCGATGGGCGAACTTAGATCACTCCCATCCCGAGCTCCGAAGACATCGACGCGCACTGCCCCCTCAAGCATTTCTCGATGGGCCTCATTGACCCAGTCCGGTGCGTTTCGAACCGCAGGCAATGCAGTATTAGCGGACGGATAAAGATGGTCCTTAATGTGAAGGCCTGCTTTACCCGCAACTACTTTGGCCCCAAAATCATCACTCGGCAGTGAGGACATATGACACCCATTGCAGTTCTCCTGGGCGGTTTTGGGGTAATAGAAACTCTGGACTCCATGCCCGGAAACACCGCTCAATTGGTATGCGTCGTAG
>JAYYQC010000430.1:0-7254 GCA_036128675.1 Myxococcota bacterium
GCCTGAAATCCCAAAGCCCAAGACAGCTCTCGACACTGTCAAAGATCTCAATCAAATTTTCTTCTTTGTCGCGTTTATTCTCGTTGGCGGAGCCATGGGGCTTCAGGTCCTCCAGGGGCTCCTTCATAGTCCACCAAGAACTGCCGGGGTTATGGTACTTCCCGGAGAGTCGGCTGAAGGCACGCATAATCGTCCGAAGGTGACCTATACCGAGCACTTTGTAGCTAAGCTGCGTGATACCTATGTTTTCAGTCTCGCCAGCAATGTGGTCGACCCCTTTCATAGACACTCAAAATCGCTCGAGCGAGGGATGATGCGTGAAGATGAACCCCGAGGCCGCTATGATGCTGCCGGTGACGCCGTGAACCTCATCTTTGTGGGGCCAGTCGGCGAGGGGAAGGTACTCTTTGAGCAAGACGTCAGGATCAATCAGTACGACTTAAGTCGTGATGAGAAAAAGACGTCTTATGGCCGTCACCCATTTCTGCTCGCGCGTAATCTCTATCTGGTCACGACATCGGATACCAACAAGGATGGGTTTCTCAATTATGAGGACGCGCAGACGCTCTACGTCTCGGAGTACAACGGCAAGGACCTCAAGGTCGTCTTGGAGGACGTTGAGTCCTACCAAGAAGTAAGCGCGAACCTTCTCTTGGTCGAGAAGCGTTCAGGCCCTGAGACGAGATTCTACGAATACGAGGTTATCTCTGGGACTCTCCGTGACGTTAAATTGCCTACACTTTAGTGAGGATAGAGCGACGCTGTGGTGATTGTATCGTCGTGATACGAAGCGGAGCACTCTTCAGAGAGCTTGCTCGCTGGATGAGTCCCTGGGTAGGGACGAGCGATGATGAAAGCAGGTACCTGACACTATCTCTCAAAGTAGGAAAACGCCTACACCTGTCCACCGATCGACGATCGAGGCGGCATCCATTTAGCTTATGACTTACCGGTTAAGCCGGGTTGTAGTGACCTTCGGGATCCAGATACGCTCCAAGTTGGGGGACCGAATGTCGAAGAGATGTCATAGCTTTGTCTTGTTGTTCACTCTCCTGGGATGGGGCGCAATTGCTCACGCTCAGGATGATGGTCAGGGGCTATCTCTGGACCTTGGAGCGCTCCTAGCAATGGACGTCACGGTCGTGTCGGCGACCAAAACCGCTCAATCACTTGAAGAAGCACCCTCGATTATGACCGTTATCACGCGGCATGACATCGAACGCTGGGGCTATGACACCCTCTCGGACGCTTTGAAGTACATCGTTGGCTTCTACGTCGTCGATGACCACGTCACACCAAACCTGGCCGTTCGCGGAATTTCAGGTGGTCTTCGGAGTGAAAGCGGTATCGTGAAGCTGATGCTCAACGGGCACCCTATCACGTATCGTCCAACTTCGGGGAACTGGTTGGGTGCGGAACTCATCCCACTCAGTACGATTCAGCAGATCGAGATTATTCGGGGGCCGGCTTCCGCTCTTTATGGTGCCGATGCCTTTTTGGGAATCATCAATGTCATCACCCGGCAAGGTCAAGATGGTGTTGACCTTGCACTCTCAGGCAATTTGACCGGTGAGAATACCGGTTTTGGACTGGACGTTTCGGGTGGGTCAGCTCTGGGCGAATTCGACATCTTTGTCGGATTACGACTACATCGGCAGGACCGCTCCGGTCTCGCGCTTCCTGCAAGCTCACCGGCACCTACAGTCCCAAGTTATTCTCAGAGCTTTGATGATGCAGGCAATCTGTTGAATCAAGACTTCGCATCGGGCTTGCTCATGGACTCAGCCAGTGCATTCATCGATGTCCATTACCCGTTGGGGGATGGCGGACACTTGAATCTGTCGAGTTATTACAGCTTTCAAGAAAGAGGCGCAGAGTTCGCTCAGTGGGCCCAACTGACCGATGGTCAAGACAGTGCGGGGCGCGACCGCGGCACACTTTTATCGCGTGCGCATGGCGTCACAATGCTGTCGTCACAGCTTCCGGCTGGAGAAGACACAACCTTGATGGTCGACGGAACGCTTTTTTACGGTGGGGATACTGACCGTGGTCGTATCGAAGTCGACAATCCCAATTATCACATTGAGCAACGATCTAAATTTCTTGGCGCTGATATCCAGCTTGGCACCGTCTGGCAGCCTTCACCGAGTTTTACGCTCGTTGGCGGCGCTGGATTTAGTTATGACGAAGAGACTCTGCCGAGTACTAAAATGGTCCTTGAGAATGACAGCAATGTCTTTAGCGCCGGGGATTCTCTTAATGTGACATCTTCTGAGACGGTGAGCCTCTGGAACCCCGGGGCTCTCGCTCAGGCCACTTGGGAAGCGATTGACTTCTTGCTAACGCTTACTGCCGGGTTTCGATACGATTACCACAATATTTACGGTAATCAGTACAGTGGTCGATTTGGTATTGTCTCTTGGCCGATGGAGCAACTTTATCTAAAGCTCCTTTACGGCAGTGCATTTAAGGCCCCATCGCCTACGTTGCTTTACGGGATCCCCGCGACGGTGGGGGATATCATTGGCAACCCAGAATTGGCTCCTCAGTTTGTTCATACCGTCGAAGGTCAAGTTATCTATATCCCGTTTGACGGAATGAAGTGGAGCACCAACGTTTCCTACAACTACCTTCAGGACCAAGCGAGCTTTGGACTTCAGGGCTTCAACCTTGTCGCCAGAAATGTTGCCGAGCTCTCGACACTTACTCTCGAAAGTATCTTAGAGGCGCATTATCGGAATGTGACCGGCGGCTTCTTGAAGTATGAAAAGGTCTGGTCAGAACGTAATCCGGGGCTTGTCGGTTATCAGGCTGACCTCATCGGAACCGGTAACGCTGTCTATCCAGAACAAGTCATAAGGGCAGGTGTTTGGGTCGAAGTAGCAAAGGCGTTTTCGAGAGCAAGCGTGATGGGAAGCTACGTCGGCGAGCGAAGATCAAGCGATACCAATATTTTGGAAAATGGCAATTTGGGCCCGTATTCCCTGGAAGCATATCTCGTGCTCGATGCAACACTTTCCACCTTGCCCTTTTCATTTGGGGAAGAAGGCGAAGTGTTACTAAAGGTGATGGCGAGGAATCTACTTGATACCCAAGCCAGCGACCCGGGTGAGGCGGGGGTAGATTACCCTATCGCACCAAGAACGATCACATTGCAATTGAATGTGACATATTGAGAATGAATGGCTGAGAAGGACTGAAATTGTAGGACATTAGGAGCGTAAAATGAGACATGTAAAGTCAATCGGTTGGATGTTATTCGCAGGTTTACTCACCTGCAGCTTAGCTGCCTGTTCAGATAGCAGCGACGATTCAACCGGCGGAACAACCGGTGGAACGACGGGCGGAACGACGGGGGGTGGAACCACTGGCGGTGGAACAACCGGCGGTGATGACGAAAACGTTCTGACCCTGGTGATGGTAGCTCCTCTCACTGGTGATGCGTCTGGATCCGGTGAAGGCATCCGAAACGCGGCTCGGCTCGCACTTTCCGAGATTAACTACACCATCGGTGACTATACGATTGAAGTTGTAGAGGTCGATTCGATTTCCGATACGGCGGGTGCCGATTCTGCAACGCCGGATATCGGAGCGGCTTATCGGGCAGCGATGGAAGATAACAACGCGGTTGCAGGATTCTTGAACTGGCACAGTGGTATTGCACTCGAGTTGATGGAAGTTGCTGCCGATGGGCAGATGGCTCACCTTTTTGGTATGGGCGCATCTGGTGCGATCAACGAAAAATATAAGAGTGATGAGAAATACGAGGTCTGGGGGGCCAAAGGCTGGCCAAATCCAGGTACCTACGTAAAGTCCTATTTCGATGCGATGGCGTGCGCTCTTGATGCCGGTTGCTCCGACCTCGATACCAGTGGCGCTCTTTGGGAACCCGCCAATAAGAACATTATGATTGTCGGCGAGAGTGGTGCCTGGGGGGACTCCTTCGCTGCCGGTGCACGCAGTGTGGCAGAGGACGCGACCGGTTACTGGGCACAGAATGGTTGGGTCGTGGCATTGGATACCAAAGTTGATGCAGACATGGACGCGAGTACTCTGGCTGCGAAAGCCGACGAGGCTGCGGCCGCCAATGTTAGTTTAGTCATTATGACCAGCACCGCGGACAATGCTTACGAGTTTATCGACCAGCTACGCGCGAAACTCGATAACCCGATTATCGTCACCGAAGGTTTAGGTTGGGCGAATACACCTGGTATCACCGCTGAGGGCGTCATGGACGGTGGCTGGGGGCCATACAATTCAGACCCGGCGGTAGCCGATAGCATTGCGGCATTCCAGACCAATTATGAGTTGGAATACGGAAGTGCTCCATCGGTGTCGACTTCAGGTTTTGGCTACGATTACACGAATTTCGCAATCGCTGTGATGGAGCGGGCGCTTGAGAAAAGTGGTGAGATTACGAGGGCCAGTATTCTCGATGTCTACAAGAGTGAGGTGCAAACTGGGACATTGACCTATACCGGTGGTGTGGTGATGTCTGAGTATAAGTACACCGAAGAAACTGCGCCCGATCCGGTTTATGAGCTTGGGAAGTACTACTTCCCTGTATTTCAATACCAAGATACCGACGGTGATGGAGCGCTGGAATATAAGATTGTCTACCCAGCGAACCTTGCTGAATCATCGTTTGTATTGCCCGGAACCAAATAAAGAGAGTCGGTCGTTTGGAGGAGCCAATGAAGGCGAGACGAATTACATGGGCAACATTGCCTAGATTGTTGACCCTTCTTGGGCTCTCCATGACGCTCGCATGCGTCGATGTTGTTGAAGACTCGCCGAGTGATGCTGTTAAAATCGGGGCTCTCTTACCATTTTCCGGAGAACTGGCTGCTAGTGGTATCAATTTAGAGCGCCCACTCATGATGGCGGCCGATACCATCAATGCAGCGGGGGGCATCCAGGGGAAGCCGGTGGTTATCATCGCGGCCGATTCGAATGTCGTCTTCGAGGATGTCGAAGATTACGAGACGAATAAAGCGGTTGTGGCGGAGTGGGTTGCGCAAAACGATCTGAAAGCAGTCATCGGACCATTGATTCCTGAGCTGGGTCAGCGTCTAGCTCCGGAGTTAAGGCGCTCTGAGGCAGTTCATATTTCCGGAAGTATCGCCCCAGCATCCACGCTCGCTGCCAGCGCACGTTGTTCGTTCAACTTCCTTCCATCGTTTCAACAACTCGGAGACCAGCTTGGTGAAAAGATGGTTGCGGATGGGGCAAGCACTGCAGGCATGATTTACCTCACCGACGACTATGGTATCAAAATGAAAGACGGGATCTTCTCCGGCTTTTCCACGGCTGGAGGGGAGATCACTGGCATCAGCCCTACGACGTTGGGCAAGCCAAGTTATGTCGATGATATCACCAATGCGACGTCTGATAGTCCGGATGCATTGGTGATGATTGCTTACCCAAAGACAGGCTCAACGATTGTTACCGAGAGTTTGCTTACCTCTCGCGATAACCCAACGTGGTATTTCGCACCGTCGCTACGGGTAAACGACTTTGTAGCGAACGTGCCACAAGGCCGCTTGGCGGGGTCGGTCGGTGTTGCTCCAGGCCTAGATGACCGTTCACTCGACTTTACCGCGCGTTATCGTAGTGAGTGGTCGGGCACTCCACTACTCGACGGTTACTATTATTTTGATGCAGTTATTACGTTGGCTTTGGCGATGACTGAAGCCGCTGTCAGCGATGGTGGCTCTCCAAGTTGGGCAACGACCTGCGCAAAGATGCAGGGCGTGTCATCAGAAGGCACCGAGATAACCTGGCAGAATTTAGAGGCTGGTTTTGATGCGATTAGAGCCGGTCAGGCCGTCAACTACGAAGGCGTCACGGGACCTGTCACCTTGGATGAGTTTGGTAATCTCAGCGAGGGTTTCATTGAGCTGTGGACGGTCGGCGATGAAGGAATTGTCTCCGACAGTCGCGTTCAATTCTAAGTCTATCCTCTCTCGAAAGCGGTTTGTGTTCGGGTATGGTAAGACAACTTCTCGCGCTTACCCCCGGGTTATTCGACGCTTCACCAGATTGAGATTCGTGTGTTCGCTTTGACTTAATGAGGGGTTAGCGCAAGCTGGTAACCCGAAAAGTCTGTCGAATACGCTGCTGCAAAGTCTTTTGTAGTGAGAGGCAGGTTGACCCCTAAGATTTATTCGATGATCTGGTTGATATGCTCGAGCTTGGTACTCTCTACAACGGCATTTCGAGACAGAGTATTGAGGTTGAGGAGTTGCTGGACTGCGAGTGGCATCTCGGGTTCCCATTCACCGGCTTGCCAGTCGTTTTCTTCGAGTTCGAAGAGCAGGTTCGCCGCCTGGACGCCAAGCGCTTCGAGGTCGGGAATAACTGCGTAGGAGCCGAAGCGTAAGTCCCTCGATGCTAGTAGCTCCACGCCAACGATGACGGGGAGTTCTTCGAGATACCGCCCGGTCTCCGGCAACCATCCTTTAACAAGCGTACGTTCGGTGAGTAAAACGTTGTCGTTGAGAACCCAGAGCGCGTCCACACCCTCGTCGCGGATGAGCTGTCGCAAGCCGAGTCTTATGTCGCGAATCGTGCTGCCTTCTCTGACTTTGCGTGTGACAATCTCAAACTGTTCAGGCGCGGCCAGCTTCGCTTGCGCGTCGATGTAGTCCGAGAAAGTCTCCCGCACGAGAACACCAACCTTTTCGATTGGATTGCGACTGATCTGTCGCATATTTACAAAAGCAGTCGTGCTTGGAATTTCGAAGAAGATGCCTGTAGCGTTTTGAAGTCCCTGAATCTCTTTTTCGAGAAAGCTAACCATCACGGCGATTGCAGGAGGGAACTCCGTACCTTCAGGTTGAGCAGCTTGATAGCGGCGATAGAGACCAACCGTTGGGTTATTCATCAATACGACGGCGGTTGGCTCAAATGCAGTGATCTTATCGGCAAGACTTTTAAGAGTGGTCTTACTCTCTACGTAGAATTGCTCAACTTCGTACTCGCCGGCGAGCTCGTCGCTTAAGCTACCGTAGATTTGTTGAGCTGGCTTCAAATCTGGCATCAAGATAAGGATTCTCTCAGCAAACGACAGGCTTGGAGCAGCGCAGAGGGCTAGACCAAATAATAGCTGGAGTCCTCGCACGCTTCTTTCCCTCAGACTTGCCTGCCAGAACGTCACTAAACGTTTCTTCACGAGGCACCTCATAGCTTTTTCCAAACATCTAGACCCATACGGGTCATGACCTGCGGATTTACTTTCTGCAAAGCATCGAT
>JAYYQC010000431.1:0-3603 GCA_036128675.1 Myxococcota bacterium
ATCCGCTCGAGTACGCGCCGCTCAAGCGTAAGGTCGAAGAGCTGACTGGTAACCGTTCGGCCTACGTCGATAAGGGTGTCGACGTTCTTCAAGACGAGCTTAAGACCCGTGGCATGGTCCCCGAGGTCTACGGGCGACCGAAGCATCTCTATTCCATCTTCAAGAAGATGACCAAGACCGGTATCGAGCTTGAGCAAGTCTACGATGTTATCGCATTCCGAGTCTTGGTGGACTCGGTGGGGCAATGCTACGAAGCACTGGGGCACATCCACGCGATGTGGCCACCGATCCCCGGGCGCTTCAAAGATTATATCGCGATGCCAAAACCCAATCAGTACAAGTCACTGCATACATCGGTGATCGGTCCAGAGGGCGAGCGGGTCGAGGTTCAGATTCGGACACACGAAATGCACGCTATCTGTGAAGGTGGTGTCGCTGCGCACTGGGATTATAAAGAGGCCGGTAAGCTCACCGAGCGCAATAAGCAGCAATTTGCCTGGCTGCGTCAGCTCATGGAGTGGCAGCAGGACGTCAAAGATCCGGACGAGTTCTTAGATATCGTTAAATACGACCTCTTCACCGATGAGGTCTTCGTCTTTACACCGCGGGGAGAGGTCGTCTCCCTGCGTCGTGGTGCGACACCGGTCGATTTCGCGTTTTCGATTCACACCGATGTCGGGCTGCGCTGCGGTGGTGCCAAAGTAAACGGTCGAATGGTCCCACTTCGCTACGAGCTCAAGAATGGGGACATGGTTGAGATTATCACCAACACCCATCAGCAGCCCTCGCGTGATTGGCTGAAATTCGTCTCGACCGGCCGCGCCCGCCAAAAAATCCGGACTGCGATCCGCACCGAGGAGCGCGAACAGAGCCGCACCTATGGTCGCGAGATGCTCGAACGCGACCTCCGTAAGGCGGGGATCTCTCTCAATAAACTAATAAAGTCAGGTGGACTCGATTCCTATATTGAGACCTGTCGATACGATAATTACGATGGCCTCTTGGTGGGCATTGGTTATGGCCAGGTCAAGACTGTCGATATTATCCGCGCGCTGGACCCAAAGTCCGAAAAACCTGCTGCACCGGCGGAGGTTGAGCCAATCCGAAAGGTCACCCGCAAATCACAGCGCCGCTCCTCAAGTGGGGTCGTGGTTGATGGCCTCGGCGATATCTTGGTGCGCTTTGGTAAATGCTGCAATCCGCTGCCGGGCGACTCCATCGTCGGGTTTGTCAGCCGTGGGCGCGGCATCACGGTGCATACCAACGTCTGTACCCGTGGCATGGATATGGATCCAGAGCGACGGGTAAACCTTCAGTGGGATGATGCCAGCCAGGTTCTGCGTCCGGTCACGATCTTGGTCACCACCGAGGACCGCCCGGGCCTCTTGGCCAGCATGTCGCAAATCTTCACCGAAGATGGCGTGAATATTTCCGAAGCAAACTGCAAGGTTGTTGGACACGGTAAAGCGGTGAACACCTTCGAGGTCTTGATTCAGGATAAAGACCAGCTCCGAAAAGTTCTCGGTAAAATCCGCAGTATCAAAGGTGTTTTGACCGTCGATCGCGGCTGATTCAGTCCGCCGAACGCTCACTTTAAGCGATTTCTGATGCCGCATTGCGTTGTCGGGGTTGCTACGCGCTAGGATTCTGTTACTTCTCCATCCAGAGACTTAAAACACACTCGGATAGAGAAGTGAGGCTAGACGTGGCGCGCTTGATTTACGACCAGAAACGAACCCACAGCTGTGGGGCCTTGAACAAAGCAAACGACGGCGAAGAAGTTGTACTCATGGGATGGGTCCAAAACCGTCGAGATCACGGTGGATGTGTCTTTATCGACCTCCGTGACCGCGAAGGCCTCACCCAGATTGTCTTCGACCCGACGATTGACAGTGGTGCACACGAAAAAGCCGGCCAGCTTCGCTCGGAGTGGGTGATGGGTGTTCGCGGTAAGGTTCGCTCACGGGGCGGCAATACCAACCCTCGCTTGGCCACCGGTGAAATTGAGATTGCTGCACTCGACCTCGAGATCTTCTCTCAGGCGAAGACGCCGCCATTCCAGATCGAAGACGATATCGACACCTCCGAAGAAGTTCGACTTAAGTACCGCTATCTCGATTTGCGACGTGGTCCGCTTCAGAAGAATCTGATGCTTCGTCATAAATTCAATCAGATTGTCCGCAATACGCTGACCGACGGTGGCTTTCTTGAGCTCGAAACCCCGTATCTCATTAAGAGTACGCCAGAAGGTGCGCGCGATTACGTCGTCCCTTCACGGGTTCACCCCGGCAAGTTCTTTGCGCTGCCTCAGTCGCCTCAGATCTTCAAGCAGCTTTTCATGGTCAGTGGTTACGACCGTTATTTCCAGATTGTCCGCTGCTTCCGTGATGAAGACTTACGCGCCGAGCGTCAGCCTGAGTTTACCCAGGTCGACCTCGAGATGTCGTTTGTCGCGCCGGAGGACGTTCAGGATATCGTCGAGAAAATCCTGGCTCGGGTCTGGAAAGAACTCAAAGGCATCGAGATCCCGGTGCCTTTCCGACGCATTCCCTACGACGAGTCCATGGACCGCTACGGCGTGGACGCACCAGACCTTCGCTTCGGTCTTGAGCTCATCGGACTCAATGACCTCGTGGTCGAGTCTGGGTTCAAGGTCTTCGCCGATGTCGCGAAGAAGGGCGGCCTGGTCAAGGCTATCAACCTCAAAGGCTGTGGCGACATGTCGCGTAAAGATCTCGATGGTCTTACTGAGTTCGTCAAAGTCTATGGGGCAAAAGGCCTGGCCTGGGTCAAGGTCAAAGAGGGCGGCGAGTGGCAGAGCCCGATTGCGAAGTTCTTCTCAGACGACGAGCGTGCAGCGATTGCCGAGCGCCTGAATCTCGAGGTCGATGACGTCGCGGTCTTCGTCGCGGACAGCGCGAAGGTGACCAACGCAGCCCTCGGTAATCTTCGAAAGCACGTGGCCAAAGAGCGCGAGCTTTACAAGCCAGACCAGTACGAGTTCTGTTGGGTGACCGACTTCCCGCTCTTCGAGCGCGACGATGAGAGTGGACGCTACGTGTCTGCGCACCACCCATTCACGGCACCCAATCCTGATCACCTCGATGCGCTGGTAGACAGCCCCGAGAACGTGAAGGCGCTGGCTTACGATGCGGTCCTCAACGGGGTTGAGATCGGCGGCGGCTCCATTCGTATCCATGACCACGATATTCAAGAGAAGGTTTTCCGTGCACTGGGCATCGACGAGACCGAAGCCGACGAAAAGTTCGGCTTCCTTCTCAGCGCGCTGGAGTACGGCGCGCCACCGCATGGCGGTCTTGCTCTAGGGGTCGACCGACTTATTATGTTACTATGCAATACACCGTCGATTCGGGACGTCATTGCGTTTCCAAAGACGCAGAAACAGACCGACCAGATGTTGGACGCTCCAAGCGCAATTGATTTCGAACAAATGCATGAGCTGCATATCAAGACTGCGGTTCCTGCGTCAGAAGAGGCTGATACTCAGAAAGAAGAGTAATGACCGAATTATACGATGCGATTGTCATCGGTGGCGGGGTGAATGGCACCGGCCTGGTTCGGGATCTTGCAAGACGTGGCTTT
>JAYYQC010000432.1:0-10313 GCA_036128675.1 Myxococcota bacterium
TTTGGCTACCGATGGTGACTTCAACGTTGGCATAAGCGACCAAGGGTCGTTGGTGAGGCTCATCGAAAAAGAACGAGAGTCTGGAGTATTCCTCTCAGTCCTCGGCTTTGGCCGAGGCAACTATCAAGACCATCACCTGGAAAGTCTAGCCGACCACGGAAATGGACAGTACAGCTATATCGACTCTAAGCTCGAGGCCCACCGGGTGTTGGTACAGAGAGCGGGCGGAACACTGAATACAGTTGCCAAAGACGTCAAGCTTCGACTTGAGTTCAACCCCGACCATGTTGGAGAATATCGCCTCATTGGCTACGACAACCGACGTCTCACAACACGACAGTTCGATGACGATAAAAAAGATGCCGGCGACATTGGCGCAGGACATATGGTGACCGCCCTCTACGAGGTGAAGCCACGGGCAACCGCCCGGCGCAGTCATGTGACGCCACTTCGCTACCAGGAGTCACGCCCAGTTAACCCCGTGCATACTCAAGAATGGCTGACAGCCGAGCTCAGATACAAGCTACCACAAGGCTCGCGCAGTACACTGATGACCCATCACACACGGGGTCCATCAACCAGAGACATTCTCGACCGCGATTGGGCGCTTTTATCATCACTTGCGGAGTTCGGTCTTCTCCTGAAAAACTCTAAGTTCAAAGGTCAGGCATCCTTCTCAAGTGCTTTACAATTGGCGCAGCAAGCGGCCTACGGTTCCTCTGATCCTGCTCGGCAAGAATATGTATCGCTGGTCGCGCGAGCAGCTCAGCTTAGTCAGCTCCCAGGACACATTGGTCAACGGTATTAAAAAAGGTAGGATTAAAACCATGAGTGACGCATCTTCCACCCTCACCGTCCGAATTGCTTCAGCATTCGAAGCAGCGAGAGATGGCGACCATCAAGCAACAACCCTGATCCTGAATCAATACAAAGGCCTTATTCGCCGAACACTCCATGAACGGCTTGGAGACCAGCTCGGTAAAACGCGTGACATCGACGACCTAGAACAAGATGTTGCAATCCGCCTTATGCGTAGCCTCAGCAAACATGAGTGGCGAGGCAGAAAAGCATTTCAACAGTGGCTTCGACTGCTGGCCCGCGGTGAGATTGTCGACCAGTTACGAGAAGTACAAGCGCTCAAGCGAGGCGGCAATGCACCTCATAGCCCTCTCACTGAAGAAATAGTCTCAGCTGAAAGACCCGGTCTTGAGACTCAGGCTGAGCAAGCCCGACAGTTGGCATGGCTGCAATCCAAGCTCGATGCACTTCCCTTCAATCATGCGCAAGCGATCATTCTTTCGGTCGTAGGGCACAGTTATCCGGAGATCGGTGATATGCTGGGTGTCTCAGCGGAAGCGGCACGTAAACTGGTCACTCGAGGTAAAAAGAAACTCTTAGACACTGAAACTTCATAGTCCTAAGTCATACTTGCCTGCGGATATTGAATTCGATTACGACTACTCTTGAATCGTCTCGAAGGAGTTTCCATGAGCCAAGCCAATCTCATTGTAGTGATGGGCGTAAGCCTACTTATCGCTCAAGCTTGTACCAAAGATAGTCCAAGAGATACCTCCAAGCAGACCATCGCCTCACCGGTCAAGCTCCCAATGGACCTCCAGCGGGAACATATTGCTCTTCCAAGTGGTGCGAATGCACTTGCTCCTGCACTCTTCGCGACAGAAAATATCCTGAGGATGGTCTGGCTCGAGCCACCTGAAGGAAGCTCCAAGATGATGGCTCTCCGGTACTCGGAGTATCAAGACGGTGTTTGGGGCAACACAATGACACTTTACGAAAGCGACAAAATATTCGCGAACTGGGCCGACACCCCAAGCGTAAGCGTCAATCGCGATGGTGATGTCCTAGTGCACTGGGCTGAAAAATCTGGACCTGCGACTTACGCATACGACGTCAGGATTGGTCTGTTGCAGGATAAAACATTTAAAGACCTGGGCACTGTTCATCGAGATAAGACGCAGACCGAACATGGATTTGTCTCGATCGTTCCCGATGGTCAAGACTTTCAGATTGCTTGGCTCGATGGCCGGAAGACCGCCGGTGGCCACCATGACAGCGACGACCACCACAGCGGTGACCAAGCCATGACCTTGCGGTACAGCCGATATACCCCCCAAGGGCTGACACCGAGCATCGAATTGGATGACCGAGTATGCGACTGCTGCAATACCAGCGCCGTCCAGCTCACGAGTGGGTTTACTGTCCTTTATCGCGATCGATCCAACGATGAAATTAGAGATATATCAATCGCGCAGGTCGTCGATGACAATCAGGCTCTCAAACCTCGCCCACTCTCCGCAGATAACTGGAAGATCAATGGCTGCCCGGTGAATGGGCCTAGAATAGCCGCGCAAGGTCCTCTGGTGGCAGCCGCGTGGTTCACGAAAGCCAATGGTACGGGCCACATCAAGGTCAGATTCTCTCAGGATGCTGCGGCAACCTGGGGCGAAACCTATCAAGTGGACGCCGATGATCCGGTCGGCCGAGTCGACCTCCTGGCATTGCCCAATGGACAATTTGTTGTTTCATGGCTCGGCCGCACAAAAGATGGCGCGACCTTGAATCTTCGTCGAGTTGCAAATGACGGCACGATGACCCCAGTGAGTCGTCTAGCGGCGCTCCCGGCCAGCAGAAAGACAGGTGTTCCACGGATGGCGCGCGTCGACGACAATATTTTCCTAGTCTGGACTGAGCCGGATACAAGTGAAACCGAGCTTCAAGCCATGCGTATCTCTTGGCAAGCGGTCGGGACAAAATTACTCACCCCAGCTATACAAAACAGTCCGTCTCCCGACGAAGAAAATAGCCCCCTGACCCTTACCGATTTAGAATTAGTCTCGCCGAAGGGCGAACCTCTTGAATTCAAAAGAGCCAAGCGAAGGGTCGTTGCCTTTTGGGCGAATTGGTGTCGCCCGTGCTGGCAGGAGTTGCCCGTTCTAGAGCAGCTTCGGCAACGCCCAAACATCGAATTGGTTCTGGCTACAACCCAGCCTAAACATCCAGAGGCCTTGGTCGACGAGCTCCGTGCAGAAGGATACAACGGGGAAATCGGATTTTTTGCCAAAGAAGAATTCCCCAACAAACTCAACTTAGGCGAGCTGCCTGCAACCTGGATTTTCGACGAGTCGGGCAGCCTCCTCACACAAATTACAGGCCTCATTTCGGTCGATGACGTGTCTCTCCAACCGGTTCCTTCTCAACCCCCCGAGAAATAAGGGCGTCTTTGCAGATAAGTGGGAGCTGCGATACGCTTCCCTCTATGACTGCGGAGCAGACCTCCTCCATCACGACACAGCGAAGCTCGCTTCTAGTTAAACTACTAGGTGCCTCCCTCGTGATCATCCTGCTGAGCTTCGGCCTGGTCTGGTATTTGATCTCAGCAACACTGGGACAAAGTATCGATAGCCTCTCTACCGACCGCCTCATTCAAGACACCGAAAGTGCCCGGCGCTCGCTGAGTAATTTCTTCAAAGCGTGTGAATCGAATGTTCGCATCGCGTCTCAACTCGATATTCCGTACGAAGTAATCGACGAAGGTGACCCTAAAAAGTTCACTTGGTACGCAGATGAGCTTCAGGCGGATAACCCGCATTACGCCTCAATCCTCATCTTAGACAGCGACGGAGAAATCATTGCGTCGAACTCCCGCTTTAAACCCGATGACTTCACCCTAAAGGATGCATCATGGCTCAAGAATCTCGCTGAAATAGACCGACGTGATACGCTCCTTGTGCCAAGTAACTCATTTACAAGCAGTACTACGAAAACTATCGCTTTCGCAGCCCCGCTCTACGACATCATCGATGACCTCGTCGGAACACTTGTACTAAATGTCGATTTAAACGCTGTAGAGCCTTTGCTTCAACTCTTCAGCATGCAGACGCAGGGACAAGAAATCAGTTTCGCGACACTGAACCCGCCATCAGGATTCTCAGAGTCGGACCTCTCTGTATCAACCGCGACTCAAGTCGATGCGGATCCAATACTCTATCTTACCCACCGACTTGCCCTTGAGGCTGAGACCTTAAAAGACTGGACGGTAACCCTGAGTATTTCTCGCGAATTCCTCTCTCTCCCAGCTCAACGCTTAAATACCCAACTTTTGGCTGCCCTATTCGCCTGCCTAGCGCTGACCGCTCTCATTATCGCTCTCCTCTTACGGACCTTTCTTGCGCCACTTCGAGACCTCACGCAGTCAGTTAGAAAGATCACTCGGGCCACCGACTTCCATCCACTTCCCGTTGCAAGCAAAGACGAAGTAGGCTCCTTAACCGAGTCGTTCAACACCATGATTCGTGTGATTCAAGAGCACGAAACTGAGCTTGAACAAAAAGTTGATGAGCGAACTATTGAGCTTAAAGCGACCATCGGCGAGCTCAAAGAGACTCAAACCTCGCTCGTCCAAGCCGAGAAGATGGCATCTCTCGGGCAACTCGTTGCTGGCATTGCCCACGAGATCAACACACCCTTGGGTGTCGGCGTCACTGCAGCATCCAGCCTCAAAGAGGAGACCGGGCAACTCGAGCGGCTATTTGCGGAGAAACAGCTCGGTAAAGCCGCGCTCAAGACCTATCTGGAACGGGCAACAACGATTGGTGATATGCTCGAAACGAACCTAAACCGCGCCGCCGAACTTATTCAAAACTTCAAGATGGTCGCCGCCGACCGAAGCAATGCCCACCGGCGAACGATTCAAGTCGCGGAGTATGTAAATAGGATTGTCGATAGCTTGAGCCCGAAGCTTAAAAAGACGCCGCATACCCTTGAGCTCGAGATACCTGAATCACTGGAGGTTGAGACCTACCCTGGAGAATTGGCCCAAGTGATCACCAACTTCGTCATGAATGCGATCCTCCATGCTTTCGATGAATCTCAACAGGGTCAGATGAAACTACATGTCGCAGAAAAGGATACAATGTGGTCACTCGACTTCCATGACGATGGCCGCGGAATATCAGATGAAAACCTGAAAAAGATATTCGAACCGTTCTTTACCACCAAGCGAGGTCACGGGGGCACTGGCCTTGGACTCCATATCGTATTTAATATTGTAAAGAGCAATCTTCAGGGAGACATCTCGTGTGAAAGTAAGCTTGGATCGGGAACGACGTTCCATCTAAGCTTTCCAAAGAAACTCGGTGAAGGTCCAAAGGATATCGACGTTGGATAATCTAAATGAACGATGATGACGCCCTCTTTGACTGGGACGACGAAGAAGAGGAAAACCAATCAACTGCGGCCTCCAAGGGCGCAGAGGCGTGGAATATCCTCATCGTCGACGATGAACCTGAAATCCACAAGATAACCGAGCTTGCCCTCGCGAATGTTACCTTCAAGGACCGTGAGTTGAAGTTTCACAGTGCTTTTTCAGGAGCCGAAGCTCTGGAGTATATGCGCGACAATGACGACACAGCCGTCGTCTTACTCGATGTTGTGATGGAACATGACCATGCAGGCTTAGAAACGGCGCAGAAGATTCGCCACGAACTCCACAATCGCTCAACACGGATCATTCTTCGAACTGGCCAACCGGGCCAAGCCCCTGAGCGCGAAGTTATCACGCAATACGATATCAACGATTACAAAGCGAAGACCGAGCTAACTGCTTCAAAGCTCTTTACAACCATCATCGCTTCGCTCCGTAGTTACCATGATATCCTCTGCCTTGAGGCGAACCGACACGGACTCGAAAAGATTGTCCGTGCGTCGGCGTCGGTATTCGCCTTGCAGTCGTTTCAAGATTTCTTCGGCGGTCTTTTGACTCAGATGAACTCCATCTTTTCCCTCCATGGCGAAGCCCATCTCATCCAGCAGGTGGGCGAACGAACGACAGTGCTCTGTTCGGCTACTGACTCAGACTCGAATGTACAAGAGAGTGAAACCCTTCTTGAAAAAAGCGGTGTCTCCTCCGAGCTTCAGGAACTCATTCTTGAAACCTTCACCTCGGGCGAATCTCAGTTTGGACATCACGCATGTACATGCCTCATTCCAAACGCCGACCCTTCATTGGTGCTCGCCTATACGACTGAAACCGAGGGCATGGATCAGGACTTCGTGAAGCTCTTTGCACAAAATATTGGTGCGGCGATTAGAAATATGAAGCTGCACGACAACCTTAAAGAGTTTAATCAATCTCTTGAACGCTTCTTACCCAAAGAAGCTCTGAACTTTTTGAACAAATCGAATGTCACGGAACTTAAGCTAGGGGATTACATCGAAGGAGATTTCTGTTCCTTCTTCTTAGACATTCGAAGATTTACTGCCCTCGCCGAAACGATGGAGCCACGCGAAGCCCTTAACTTCATCAATTCTTTCTTAAGCGAGTTGGCACCGATCGTCTCAGCCCACCATGGTGTGATCGATAAATACCTGGGCGACGGCTTTATGGCGGTATTTGGTCGCAACGAGACCGCTAGAAGCGATTCCCTGAAGTGCGCCGTCCAGATTCTCCTCACACTCTCTGCCTATAATGAGACTCATCGCTCACAACAAGTCGACCTAAAGCGTGCTGGCAAAGCCCGTCAAGCAATCGAAATAGGCATCGGAATTCAATCGGGCCCAATGATTATGGGGGCAGTTGGGCACCAAGGGAGGATCGACTTCACCGTCATCGGCGACGTTGTGAACAGCGCATCTAGAATTCAGCACCTCAATAAATTCTTCGGCACCAATATCCTCATTCATGACAATATGGTGGGATCGATACCGGATGGGTTTAAGTATCGCTATATCGGTGCAGTCGCGGTCAAGGGTAAACGGGAACCCCTTAAGCTCTGGGAGCTTTTTGAAGCGGACTCGCCCGAGCAACGCGCACTTAAAGTGGAAACCAAGGCAACCTTCGAGCAAGCCATGGATTTCATCGATGCAAATGACCTCGTCCCCGCTCACCCACTCTTAGTCGAGGTACTCCACAAAAACCCGGATGATACCGTGGCCCAGTATCATATGAACGCCATTATCAAGAGTAACCAACTTCCGCATTTACGCGACCAGCGAAATATCGGACCAAATTAAGAGGGCTTTTATAAGTTCGATTCTGAGATCAAACATCATTCACTGAGAGGAGCAGAGGAATGAAGCTATGGAAAAGTGCCACCGAGTGGCTCATGGATACAAAAGGGCACCCACTTGATGACCTACGAGCGAGGCGTTCCTTTCTGAAGAAAAGTGGTTTCGCGTTTGGAGCTCTCATGACCGCGCCAATTATCGGCTGTGGCAATGAACCAACACCTGATTCCGAATACACATCGGATGGAACGACGTCAGGCTCTGCCTGCGCCGTCGCCTTTCCCACTGGATTCTATTGCGATGCAAATAGTGAGGCTGGGGCAAAGCATACCCCTGTGATCTCAGCGATGAGTAACAACGATGATTCTTACTCTATGACAATCTCCGTGCCCCATGTTGTCAATGCAGATCACCATATCTTGGGCTGCCAAGTCGTTGGATACATTCCAGGTGCGGTCAATCCACATGTATGGCTCGATTTCCATTATTATACCAATGACTACATTTTGAGCGCTGACGACACTGAATGGACGCACGATTTTACCGTCGCTAAATCCGGCATTGATAGTGCGACAACCCATCTCATGGTTTTCTCAATCTGCAATAAGCACGGAAATTACGGTGAATCCACTGAGCTTTGATAAAGCCCCCTTGAGAGTTTTCACAGGCTCACAGTGGTTCGTTCTGGTCGCAGCGCTGGTGGCTTTTGCCACCGTGCTTGTGCCAGAACCGGCCAACGCGCTGCCGGTTTTTGCACGAAACTACGATGTTCCATGCTCAAGCTGTCATAGCGCCATACCCCGTCGCAATGAGTACGGCGACGCCTTCGCGTATAATGGATATCAGTGGCCGGGCGAAGGTGATGAAGACACCATGCAAACCGGCGGCGACTTCGTTCACATGCGAGGATCAGGTCTTACAGAAGGACTCCTCGAGAAGTCACTCCCGCTCGGACTCCTCGTCTCGATGTCGGCGACCTATCTCGATGACCCGACCATTCTGGAACCCTTACAAACCGGCAACCCCTCACTCAAGCTCGTTGCCGGTGGGAAGATGGGCGAGAAATTTTCGTTCTACGGCAATTGGTCTGGCGGAAGTAATTTTAACGAGATCATGCTGCTCTACAATCGGATCTATTCAACCCAAGCCCTGAACCTACGGGTTGGTAAATTTGAGCAGTCCACAACGCTTTTCAAATCGAATCAATCTCTTATCGCGAAGTTCATGCATGGCTCTAAAGCCGTGACAGGTCATGCCAATACCAAAGGCCGGATCGGTGCCGAGTTCTGGGGCATTTTCAGCGAACGTGCCGAGTGGGCTCTTGGAGCAGTCAGAAACGATGGCTCTGACTCGAAAACCGACGGTTACTATCGCATTGGCTACAAGCTAGGGGGAGCTACCCTCACCGGCGAGGAACCCGATATCTCGTTGGATGAACCGTCCATTCTTGATGATATGTCACTGCATATCGCTCATTGGGGATACCTCGGCAAAGTCTCTGATTTGGAGGGGTATACAACTGCCGATATCCGCCGTCTCGGAGTAGACCTGAAATACTCTTGGCGAGAGTTTGGTCTTCTCACCGGTGTTGCGCTCGGCCTGGACCAAAACCGTGAAGTCGACCTCCAGCACACGCATCTCACCGGTTTCGGCGAGTTTAGCTACGCAATCACAAGCTGGATGATGGCCCTATACATGATCCAATTTCATGACGCCTCGAGCAGTGAGCGTGTAGAACTCCAACACGATGCGGGGATCGCGGTACTACTCCAAGAGAATATCCGTGCGACAATGAAGTACAGTTACAGCGACGACTTGATTCAAAATGAGCGAGTTGAACTTCAGGTTCTCTTTGGCATGTAATCTACGGCTCTCGAACCTCAATTGTGTAGTCTTCCATTTCTGAGTGCAGTGAACAGCTATAGGCGTAGATCCCTGTGCTATTAAATGCCCACTCGTAGACCCCAGCGATAAGGTCTGCTGATGAATCAAAACCCGAGGTTCCGCTGGCCACGTTGTGGTCTTCGCTTCCTATAAACCGCCACTTTACTGTCGTTCCGGTAGGTACAGTGCAACGGCGGCTGCCTCCGAAAACAGTATCCTCCCAAGCCTCCTCTAAACAGCCGCATACGATGGCAAAGTAGTAATCCCCGACGTCTATGATTGCCTCATTGGCACTCGGACAAGCATCAGCGGCGACAAAAGAACCGTCAAATGCTGCCCCTGCCTCCCCCACTTGGCTAATATTGACACCAGCAAGTTCGGCGTACTTGGCATCATAGTCGATACACTTCGCACCCATAAGAAACGGCATCATCACGATGCTCAATTTGAACCACCTAAGCATACATTTACCTACGTCGAGTTAATTCGTAATCACCAGTAATTGGTTGTCTTTACACCATATCAAGATATGATGTTGGTAGGAACTACATCAATGCGACTCTGGCAAAACATATACGGGACAATCAGGACCACCCTCGTGCTGGCCCTCGCTCTATGTACACCACTTGTCGTATCTGCTGACACCGCGGCCTCCCCCTTCAAATGGCATGGTGAGGGCCAAGAAGTCCAAATGGACACTGCAAACTTTACCGAGGAACAACGGAAGCGTTATGAGGTTTTCGATGCGAAATGCAGCCGGTGCCATACTCTTAAGCGTCCAGTTCAGGCAGTTGAAACCGGTCTTTCACCGATCAGTAGCAAGCCATTTCAGCGCAAGCACATCAAAAAGTATGTGGTAAAAATGATGCGGAAGCCCAATTCTCAAATCGAGAAAAAGGAAGCGCGAGAGATTATTCTGTTTTTACAATCTCTCAGCGATATGCTCAAAGAGCAAAGTTAGACGTCAGTAGAGTCCAGTGGTGAGGCGAGCTTCCTCACTCATCCTTTCAGGCGTCCACGGTGGGTCGAATGTAAGATCCACTACGACTTTATCAATACCATCCAGTGATTGAACCTTCCGCTCAACATCTTGCATGAGTACCTGACCCATACCGCAGCCCGGAGCGGTCAAGGTCATATCAACCTCCACCAGCGTCGCTCCTTGGTCTTGCTTGAGCTCCATGCGGTAGATCAGCCCAAGCTCAACGATATTTACCGGGATCTCCGGGTCGTAGCATCTCCCCAGCATTTCCCAAATATGTTCATCCGTTGGTTTACCATCGGTCACAACCGGCATGGCATCAGCCTTCACTTCGTACCCTAAAGCGTCGGCGTTCCGCCCATCTATGCGATACATGGTGCCCATCATAGTTCGCACCGTGTAATCGCCACCCAGTTCGTGA
>JAYYQC010000433.1:0-7375 GCA_036128675.1 Myxococcota bacterium
GTGCCGGTCTTCATATCCCGGTAAAGTGGTTGGTGGCGGCAACACTCTTGATGGCCGTAGCAGCAATCACACCGTGGACCGGAGATAAGTTCAGCCTCAAGGCAAGTGTAGAGAGTCTACAATTTCATTTCGATGAACTCAGTCGCTCAGGCCAGGCACTCGACCTCGGCGCGACACCAAGTGCGGCGCTTGGTGCACTGCTTGTCGGATATCTTCTCGCAATTGTCGTAGGACTTATCTTCCGTATCGGCTCACTCCCTGCGGATGCGAGGGATTCGGTGAAGGTGAACCTTGTACCCAAGAGCGGCAATGGTCCCATCGGACTCAGTCCCGCGCCTTTGTACCGGTTTGGTTACGCAGCGCTGCGGCAAGGAGCGCTCCTAGGACTTGTTGGCATTGCGTTAACCTCTGGAATCCTAGGAGCCAGCCTTCAAATTGTAGACCAAACTATAGTTTACGACTGTCTAACGATTGCGAGCTTTGGTGGGCTCGTCGCCCTTTTGGTTGCCACCCGTCCATTTGGACAATCTGAGTGTATTCAAGCGTTCTCGAATCCTTTCGATGGACATGACCTAGCTCAACACAGTCGCAGCTATGCCAGTACCCGCTACTTCCGACAGGTCAAAGACAGTGACTTCGCTCAAGGTGAAGCAGCCCTGGTTGCATTCAACCTCTATCGGGTTGTTTGGGTCATGATGGGTTTCTTCACAGCCAAGCTTGTCATCCTAGAATTGGTCATCCCCAACTTTGCCGAACTGCAGGGCGCAGGGCGTCCTCTGGACTGGGGACTCTGGGCTCTTGTCGCGGGTGGAGCAATTCTTGGAATCTTTGGAATCACATGTGGTTTTGTTATCTCGCTCGCCCGTACGATCGCCGGCAATCTCAATCGACCTGTCAGGCTACCAGCTGCTCAAGCACCGAATTTCGGACAAGTCAGCCAAGCACTTGGGCATCACCCTATCTTTTCGGCACTGCCGTCAACGGCACTTGAGGAGTTGGCCAAGGGAACCAAGCTCCATGACTATGCACCTGGCCAGCTCATCATCCGAGAGAGTGACCCGGGCGACTCATTCTACCTCATTGCTCGGGGCTCAGCGAATGTCTTGATCGGCGGGATTAGTGGATTGGAGTCTGTTGTTGCTCGCCTAAATCCGGGCGACAGCTTTGGGGAAGCCGCGCTTGTGACCGGCGAGAAGCGAAATGCAACGGTGCAAGCTGTCGGAGATTGCTCCTGTTTCCGAATCAACAGCCAGGTCTTCAGAGAAGCACTTCAAGCAAGCGGTCTCGAACCAGAGTTCGTCACACCGATGCTTCGTTCCTCATCAGCCCTTCGACGCTCTTCAGTCTTCAAGGATATGTCCCCTTCCTCACTTCGAGACCTTTTTAATTCTGCCGAGCGTAAGACTTGGGCAAAAGGCACAACACTGATGCGAGAAGGAGATCCCGGCTCGCAGTTCTACATCGTCGAGAGTGGCAAACTTGAAGTTTCACAATCGGGTTCGGTTGTTGGGGAGATCGGTCCAGGCGATTGCGTCGGTGAGCTCGCTCTTCTAAACGATGCTCCACGTTCTGCGACGGTAACCGTTCAAAACGATGCAATCTTGTTGTCACTTGACCGAGATCAGTTCAGGAAAGTTATGTTTTCCGACTTTCGTGCAGGCCTTGAGCTTGAGCAACTCGCTAGTGGGAGGGCAACATCATGATTGGCGGTTCACTATTGAAATTACTGCCTGTGGCTGCGGTAGGCACGGCCGCCGCTGGTGGCCCTCAAGAGCTCATGGACATGGCCGAAGCCGCCCTCGGCGCAACGCTGAGCGTGAAGACCGAATCCGAGATGCGAAATATCGTTCATGTGATGCGATTGGATATCATCGCAGATGAACGACTCCCCCGTAACGACCGCGAGCTCGCTGAGTACATCGAGTACAACATCGACACCCAGGGAGCGGATGTCACTAAAGATAGTTGGGGAACTTCATTCAGTATCAAAACTGAAAATGGCTCGAGAATCTTGGTTTCCTGTGGCCCTGATACACGCTGCGGGACCGACGACGACCTCAGGCGAACCATCGTGAATAGCGATGGCCGCTTCCGTAAATAGACCGCCTCGAAAACTGGTCTTTCCAATCTAGCTAAGCTCCACTACAAAGCCCTCACGAAGTGGGAGGTTTCAAATGAATGGTGGCGCAATTATCGCGGCTGTGCTTGCAAGGCATGGCGTTTCGGAACTCTTTGCACTCTGTGGTGGACATATCTCGCCCATTTTGATCGGTGCTGAGAACGAGGGGATCCGCGTTGTTGATGTTCGAGATGAAAAGAACGCAGTCTTTGCCGCCGACGCGGTCGGACGCCTCAGCGGTATTCCAGGTGTTGCCGCCGTAACCGCTGGCCCAGGCCTCACAAATACCATTACCGCGGTGAAAAACGCCCAGCTTGCGCAATCACCACTCATCGTTTTTGGTGGAGCGACCGCGACGATTTTACGAGGCCGAGGCTCGCTTCAAGATATCGATCAGATGTCACTTATGAACCCCCATGTTAAATGGGCGACCTCAGTTGGGAGCGTCCACGACCTTGTGACAGTCGTGGAGCGTGCCTTTCGGATTGCGCGTGAAGGTGTGCCGGGGCCGGTCTTTATTGAAGTACCGGTCGACCTTCTTTACGACGAAGAGACTGTACGTGGCTGGTACTTCAAAGAGACCGGAGTAGACCGGGCAAAAGATGTCGGAAGCAAAGTCTTAAAACTCTACTTAGAGCGTCATCTCAACAAAGTTTTTAAGCCCGGGCCTCATCCGGAAGATAATCCGGTGCTCGATGTTCGAGCGCTTGATCCAGATCCGGAGGCTCTTGAACCCGTACTCAGCGCATTGAGCATGTGTAGTAAACCGGTACTCGTCGTGGGAAGTCAGGCCACTTTAGAACCCGACGAAATCGAGCAGTTAAGTAGTGCAATTAGAAAGCTGGGGCTCCCAACTTACCTCGGAGGGATGGCCCGGGGTCTTCTAGGCAAAGATGACCCTCTCCAATTAAGACACAAACGAGGAAAGGCTCTTAAGGAAGCAGACCTCGTTATCGTCGCCGGTTTCCCTTTTGATTTCCGACTCGGCTACGGACGTGCTATTAACAAAAAAGCGACACTTATTGCCGCTAATCGTAGCTCAAGTGATCTCAAAAAGAACCGACGACCAGACCATGGTTTCCGGTGCGATCCGGGGCGCTTTCTCCGTACACTGGCTGAGCAATTTTCAAGCACACCTGAGACTTGGGCATCATGGTTTAATACCCTCAAAGATAGAGAAGCCGCCCGAGACAATGAAATCGAGCAGATGGCAAGCCCCGCTGATAAATTCGTCAATCCGGTTACCGCGGTAAAAGCGCTCGAAGAAGCGATGGATGATGATGCCATCATGGTGGTCGATGGTGGAGATTTCGTGGCAACCGCTGCGTACGTTGTGAAACCACGCGCGCCTCTTAGCTGGCTCGATCCGGGTGTCTTCGGTACCTTAGGTGTCGGTGGAGGCTTCGCCTTAGGCGCTGCTTTACGAAATCCCGGGCAAGAGGTTTGGCTCATTTGGGGAGATGGTTCGTCGGCCTATTCTCTGGCCGAATTTGATACATTTCTTAGACATAAGCTACCAGTCATTGCAGTGGTAGGTACCGATGCTTCGTGGGCTCAAATTGCGCGAGAGCAGGTTGAAATGCTCGGTTCTGCCTGTGGAACAGAGCTGCGCCGAACCGCATACCACACGGTCGCCGAAGGATATGGTGGCAAAGGTATCCTGGTAGAAGATCAAAAAGAATTAGAACCTGCACTCGCCCAAGCAAAGGCTTGGTTTAAAAAAGGCGTGCCTGTCCTGATAAATATTCAGCTCAGCTCAAGCGACTTTCGTAAAGGTTCCATTTCAATGTAGCTAATCGTTCGAACAGCTTCGGCCGAGCTTGATGGCGTTGACTACTTCCGAATACATCGGAAAACGCCCGAGGCTAAGCTTGGAGAAAAGCAAGGTTGAATCCACGCATACCTCAAAGGCACCCCTGTCACCTTTGATAAGCTCGACTTCGACATCGAAGGTAGATTGTAGTTCGGCCCTTAGACCAAGGGCTTGAGGTTTGTAGTTTCAACGAACGCAGTATTCAATGGTCACATGCATGAGGCTACCTCCCAAGAAGAGGGTACCACAATCTTAACGCTCGGCGCGACTCGCAGCGCCATAAATCCCGTAGGGTATCTCGAAGAGAAAAGTACCCTCACCGGTCTCGCCATCGATCATCACAACACTACCGGAATTCACACTCTGATGTGTAAATCCGAAGAGACGACCACCGATACTTGAAAGCCCCCAGACGCGGCCAAAGCCAATATCTCCAATCACCTCGCCAACCGCGCTCGATGGAGTGAGTCGCACCAACTGATCAGAAGTGCTGCCCGCAACCGATGAGGTCATAAAGACACCGTTTTCTTTACTCACGACGCAATCGCCGCTCGACACGATCCCTTCACCGCTCGCGTTACGATACGAATCAATGGTTGAGGCAAAACCACTGGTCGGACTCAAGACGTATAGATGTTCCATTCCGGTCGCAAGCAGCTGCCCATCGTCGGTAATCGCTAAACCATTTGGGGACTCGAATTCAGGATTAATCCGTCCGATCAAGCCCCATGCATCACCTGACGCGTCGTATTCATAGAGCCCGCCCGTCAAAGAACCACCAGAAATTGCGAAGAGACGACCACTGGAGTCGGTATCGATATCGAAATACGTCCGCGGTGTCTGGGCAACAACCTCCACCGTCGCAAAGAATGGATCAATCTTCAGAAGCTCGTTGTCCGAGACTGCGTAGACCGCACAATCCAGAGACTCATTCACTTCTGTGTCGCAGTTATTGTCGACAAAATCGCAGATCTCGGCCGAGCCCGTGCCAACATCATTGCGGGTATCGTCACAATCGGTTCCGCCGCAGGCCACCGATGCCTCGCCGTCGAAATCGAGGTCACAGGCTGGATCGATGGGTTCCGGTTCTGGCTCAGCGCCTGAGTCAGTGCCGTCACTCTCAGTTTCTGAGCTATCTGAATCACTCTCGCCGTCATCGACTTCCTCACCGGGCGCGCCACCATCGTCGCTCTCTGACTCAATGGTCTCACCGTCATCTCCAGGGATGTCGTCTTCGATGTCCTCACCGGCTGGATCGGCCTCAGTCTCGGGAACTTCAGTCTCTGTATCCGACCCCTCATCGCCCGAATCAGTCTCAGCAACATCGCTTGCTGATCCATCGAGGTCCTCCGGGAGCCCTCGCTGCGCACAGCCGGCGGTCATAAATAAAAAACAGATAAAAGCTAAAACACGCATCGTGGACTTCCCCCAATTAATTCTACTAACGAGTCGTTAACTTGTCTCAGATTGATGGCTAAAAAATCAAGCTTCATCGCCGAGAATCAGGATCATCCCCAAGCCTTTGACTTCTGAGGGTCGCGAATGCAAGAGAGGCCACCGATGACCTGTGCTCGATGTGTCCCGCTTCGTGTCGGGAGAATTGAGCCGCGAGGAGATAAGCCCCGCACATATGAAGGCGATTGATGGAAGCGGACTGAAGGTGGCTCCACTCTATCTGTTTGGAAGGCGGTAGATACTTGAGAGTTCAGAGACACACTGGCTCAAATCCCAGGAGTACTCTCGCGTCTCATCATGCTTAGGAATGGCTTAGGTGGAGAACGATGAGCCACAGCCGCACGAGCGAACAATATTTGGGTTATCGAACTTAAAACCCGAGCCTTGAAGGTTATCGACGTAGTCGATCTTGGTGCCAGCAAGGTGAGCAGCCGAGTATGGGTCGATGAATACCCGTACACCATGCTGTTCGTTTGAAAAGTCGATTTCGCCGGGTTCCTTTGCAAAATCAAGTAAGTACTGCAAACCGGAGCAGCCGCCCCCGGTTACACCTACGCGAAGACCATGCTCGACCAGTTCTTCTTGGTGCATCGCCTCACGGACCATCTCGGCCGCCCGCTCGGTAATCTCGATGGGCATCGGCAAAAGCGTAGGTTGGCTCGACTCTGAAGCGTTCTCTAGTTGAATGAGTGACATGCTAACTCCTTGGAAACAGACCCCTTCACAACGGACGCCTGGCTCGCTCCTAATATACGGGCCCGCAGTGAAAACGCAATCGTTCCCATTGCATCCAATTCAAGAGCGGCATAGCATTGACGCATTATGTCAATCCCCGTTCCTTCCTTTAAGTGTATAAGATGTCCCGAGCAAGTGCCACTAGAGCAAGCCACCTATGCTTGCCCAGCCTGTGGTGCCCTGCTCGAAGTTCATATCGAGTCGGCTTGGTTTACATCAAAGAGCGCGGAAGACTGGAAATCACTCTTTGATAGCCGGCTTGCAGGTCAACCTGGACCAGATGGCTCAGGTGTCTGGCGCTTCCGCGAGTGGGTTTTGCCCGATCTTCCTGAAGAACATATCGTCACGCTCGGAGAAGGCGGCTCTGCTTTGACACGCTCGCCTCGATTGAATGACTTCTTAGGCGTCGACCTCCTGACCAAACAGTGTGGGCATACACTGTCAGGCTCCTTCAAAGACCTCGGGATGACCGTGCTCATCTCTCATGTGAACCGGCTCAGACAAGAGGGCAAAGACATCCCAGCGGTCGCCTGTGCATCAACCGGTGATACCTCAGCAGCTCTGGCAGCTTACGGAGCTGCGGCTGGCATTCGAACCCTCGTATTGCTGCCGAGTGGAAAAGTCTCGGCCGCACAACTCGTGCAACCACTCTCGCACGGTGCAAAGGTGCTCGCCATCGACACGGATTTCGATGGTTGTATGGGGCATGTCCAAAAGCTCTGCAGCCAAGCCAATGTGTACCTTGCCAACTCGAAAAATAGTTTAAGAATCGAGGGCCAGAAGACCGTAGCTTTTGAAATTTGCCAGGGCCTAAGATGGCAGTTGCCCGACTGGGTCGTTATCCCTGGTGGTAACCTTGGCAATGTATCGGCCCTTGTAAGAGGCTTCGAACAGCTTAAGCTGGCAGGAATCACCAAAAAAATTCCACGCGTCATGTGCGCGCAAGCAAGTGCAGCAGACCCACTCTTTCAGTCCTTTCAGAATGGATTCGCCGAGCTGGAGCCACAACAAGCACAGGACACCATGGCCAATGCCATTCGCATCGGTAACCCAATCTCCTATCCTAAGGCGGTCAAAGCTCTGCAGACATGCAATGGTGTTGTGACCACCGTCTCAGAACAAGAACTGGCCGAAGCCGCGCGTGAAGCCGATACACATGGCTTCTTTCTCTGCCCGCATACCGCAGTCGCCTACGCAGGCATCAAACAGGGCATGGCCGATGGAACCATTGCCCAAGGCGACCAAGTAGTGGT
>JAYYQC010000434.1:0-5346 GCA_036128675.1 Myxococcota bacterium
ATGAGCGAACCCATCCGTTGGCAGCCGCAACTGAGTCGGTCGTCATTGCGACCAATTGGATCGGACTTTCGTCGGTTGACCGCGAGATCATCATGTCTGAAGCGCTAGCGGATCTGAATCGGTTGACGGTAATCACTGACCGACTTCAGCAGTCGCTCATCAACAACCTGATCCTGATGGAGCTTACCATCCGTGCACTGCAGTTCGACCCAGCGCTTGAGCTTCAGCACACGCCACTGCTTGGCAGTGAAAAGGTCGGCTACTACGGCATTAGCCTTGGCGGAATTCAAGGTACATCACTGACCTCACTCTCGGACCGCATTGACCGCGCAATCTTGGCGGTGCCAGGCGGTGCTTGGTCGACGATGTTGCCGCGCTCGTATGTCTATCATCCCATTAAGTTCCTCACCGACGAGCTTTATCCAGACCCTTTGGTTCAGCTGGCATTCATCTCGTTCTTACAGGGGCTCTTCGATTTCACTGACCCAATCAATCTCTCTGAGATGTTGAAGAATCCGGATGGGTCGTTGAACTCGAAGATTATTCTTCAAGAGGCACTGGCGGACTGCCAGGTTCCTAACCTCAATACCCGTCTCCTGGCCCGTCAGATCGGTGTCACGCAGATGATGCCAGCGCTCGAAGAAGTCTATGGTCTTGAGCGAAGCGAGACCGTCGAAGACGGTGCACTGGTGCAGTATACAATGCCTGATAATGTTGCTGAGTTCT
Organism: Myxococcota bacterium; assembly: GCA_036128675.1. Classification (GTDB taxonomy): domain Bacteria; phylum Myxococcota; class XYA12-FULL-58-9; order XYA12-FULL-58-9; family JABJBS01; genus JAYYQC01. The sequence continues at coordinate 727 of JAYYQC010000434.1, forward strand.
CACCGCCGGACGAAGCGGTTGTGCCAGACACCGACAATGGGACGCACTCCGATGCGACCTTCAGTGTACCGGGCTTTGAGCAGATCATCAGCTTGATCCGGGACAATGAGATTATTCAATCGTGCAGCGGTGCCTGCGACCCAGATTGATAGAAGGGTGGCGGTGAGCCAAGTCCCATGGGGCTGGCTCACCACACTTCGTCTTAGGCGTTCACCATGCCGGCCAAGCGGTCACCGATGATGCCGTTGGCTTCGTCCATAATGCGTTCAATCAGTTCCTGACAGGTCGGAATGTCGTGGATAAGACCCGCGACCATGCCACAGCTCCAAGCCCCCGCATCCATATCGCCGGTCTTCATAATCTTCGGATAGACGCCAGCGACCTCCTCTATAATATCGTCGATCTTGAGATCACTGCCGAGATTCTTCTCTTTCTCGAGGAGTCGCTCAACCGCCGCATTGTTGAGAACGCGCTCGGTGTTTCGCAGCGGCCGCATGATGAGCCGTGTATCCAACTCGGTCGCCGCTACAATCGCATCTTTGACGTTCTGGTGAACCGGTGCTTCCTTGGTTGCGATAAACCGGGTCCCCATATTGATGCCGTCTGCACCCATGGACAGTGCTGCAACCAAGCTCCGTCCGTCAGCCATGCCGCCTGAAGCGACAAACGGATTTTTCAGCTCTTCTGCCGCGCGAGGCAGAAGGATCATATTAGGGATATCGTCTTCGCCTGGATGGCCACCGCATTCAAAGCCATCGACCGAGGTTGCGTCACAGCCAATGGACTCGGCTTTCAGGGCATGACGAACAGATGTACATTTATGGATGACCTTGATTCCAGCATCCTTGAGGTACGGAAGGTAGGGCTGTGGGTTACGGCCTGCGGTCTCAACAATTTTCACGCCGCCTTCAATGATCGATTTGATGTAGCCGGGATAATCTGGCGTGCTCAATGTCGGTAGGAATGTGAGGTTTACGCCAAAAGGCTTGTCGGTCATTTCTCTGCAGCGGGCTATCTCGTTTGCGAGGTCCTCAGGTGTCTTCTGCGTCAGACCGGTGATGATTCCCAGGCCTCCTGCGTTGGATACCGCGGCCGCAAGCTCGGCAAAACCGACGTAATGCATACCTCCCTGGATGATAGGGTGCTCGATGCCAAATAATTCAGTGATCTTAGTTTTCATTGGGTTCTCCTTCTCGCCAGGCGCGCATCGGCGATGGTGCCTAAGCGCGACGCGCTTCTCAAGCCAAACCCCAATAAATTCGACGCAACGTGTTAAGTGGTTCTGCTTCCACATGCATCGGTTGAGCCGTGTGGGACCCATCGCGCGAAAGCCTCCCTTTGCGTTCAACCCGCGGTGGGGGTCTGAGAGATGGGAGGCGTTATCAGGGTTACTCGTAATTGTCTGATAGAGCGCAAGACAAACCGATGAGACAGTCATGTTGAGCTTACCAGGCGTCCATGTGAAGTCTGGACAAATATATCTGTCTTGCCTGTTGTCCAACCAACGCTCTAAGTTACGCACTGCACTCTGAACTTCAAGTAACTAGGGTTTTCTCTGACAGTTGGCCGAGGAGATACCTCTAGAAATCCTTATCTGGCAGCTTGTTTCGACTGAATTCCTCTTTTGGAACTCACGACGCGCTGAGACCTTTGTCATAATGCGTCATAGTCGCTTTGTAGTTTATGACGCAGTGTGTGTAATATTTTTGTACAGAAATCGATCATCAGATCATCTTTCCGTACAGGATTCTTCGTTGACGCCAAATTTGCGGATGCTTAGCTTTCAAGGAGCAATGTTTCACGCGGTTTCACTTCGAGAACAGAAATGTCCTCGGAGCGTCAAGCGGGAGTTTAGTATGACTAAGATACTTAATGTAACTAGAATATGTGCGGACCAGCGACCGCTTGGGTCCCACAGCTATGAGAGTTCAATCTCCCTCACACATCCGTGTAAAACCGCCAGCCTAGAGCGCGACGCATCCGAGGAGGGTCAGGGACCTTCGGCGTGGAGACGTGCGGTCGGCGGCGACCATCCCGTCATGAGTGCGAAGTGCATCATAAGTGGGCAAGCTCCACCGGGCGCTATCGCAATTTAGAAATAAGTTCAGGAGAGGGGCCTCTAGAAGAGGTGCATCGGGGTGCATGTCTCTGAATGGGACAAGTACGCCCACGTGCGTCTACGAACGCGCGAATACGGTCGTTTACGCGCACCGTTTTAACAATATGAATGGATTAACGCATAGCTACACAATGCAGGGGAAGGAAACATGGTAAATCCCAATGAAACAGTCGGGCTAGATCCCAACGAACCAGTAGGAATGACCTTTTGGCTAATCTCGGCAGCAATGGTTGCTGCCACTTACTTTTTCACGGTCGAGCGCGACCGTGCCGTCGGCAAGTGGAAAACGTCGCTATCGGTCGCAGCAATGGTCTGCGGTATCGCGGCGATTCACTACTTCTACATGCGCGGCGTCTGGATTGAGACGAAGAGCTCACCGGTCGTATTTCGATACGTCGATTGGCTTTTAACGGTACCACTCCAGATTGTAGAATTTTATCTCATCTTGGCAGCGATGACAGTCGTGAGCGTGGCGCTCTTTTGGCGGCTCTTGGTAGCATCTCTTGTCATGCTCGTCTTCGGATTTTTGGGCGAAGTCGGCATGATGGATTACTGGGTCGGTTTTGCGATCGGAATGGCTGGCTGGATCTACATCCTCTACGAAATCTTCGCAGGTGAAGCGAGCAAGATCAGCGCGGCGAGCGGCTCGGCTGCAGGCCAGAAGGCGTTCAACGCGTTGAAGTGGATTGTCTCAGTGGGTTGGTCAATTTACCCAATCGGCTACATGCTCGGAACCGGTGACGGCGGGGCGGACACGCTCAACATTCTGTACAACCTAGCGGACTTCGTGAACAAGATTGCGTTCGGTGTGGTGATTTGGAGTGCGGCAACCTCGGCTAGCGCCGAGAGCACAACAACGCCAGCGGCGTAGGTTCATAAGCTCTATCTAACCTAGAGCAATATAGATAACTGCGGGGATGGCTGAGAGAACTTCCCAATCGGCTCAATCAGCCATCCCCGACAGTTTGAAGAGAACGATAGTTCATAAGTCATAGTGAGTCTGAGTCTGAGAGCACCTCGGAACTGCTCATTATCGCATCGAGACAATGGGTGATGGGATAGGGGGATGAGATCCATGACGAACCGCTTGGGGTGGGTAGCATGATTACCCAGTTGAACTTTAAGCACTCGCTGCTCTTTCTCTGTGTCGCCCTGGCTGCGCTTCAACTCGATTTTTTGCGTGGTCAGTCATTGCCGGTTCTGTGCATCTTTTTGGTCATGAGTATCGGCACCTCACATGGCGCGCTGGACCATCTGAAGGGGCGTAAAGTTTCCGACGCCTTAAACATCGAATCGATCATTCCGTTTTACGTGGTGTATATCGCCCTCGCCGGTATTACGTTTTTTATTTGGGTCTTAGCACCGGGGTTCCTGTGGGCAATATTTCTTGCGACTGCAGCCTACCATTTTGGGAAAGAAGACTCCGAGTTTGCGCTACCAAATAAATCTCTCTCCCACGAGGTTCTCTTCTTTTTTAAAGGGGCTGCGGTTATAGCGGCACCGCTTCTCCTGCACCGGGCAGAGACACTCGATATCTTTCTGATTTTGAACTTGGATTTGGCGGCCAATCCGTTGGTTGATGAACGAATCTTGGCCGGGGCTCTGGGCTTGAGCTTAGTGGCAAGCATGGCGCTTGGTCGAAAGAAGTCGCGTGAGGTTCAAGCGTTACTGGTTTCGGATTTACTAGCTGTGGTATTACTCAATTTCGCGCTCCAGCCACTTCTAGCCTTCACGCTCTATTTCTGCTTATTGCACTCAGTCCGGCACTCGCTCTCGATGATGCTGGAGCTTGGGGAGGATCTGCGGGATGGCTTGAATGTCTTTGTGCGAAAGGCATTGCCACTTACGGTAGTGGTAGCGGTGGTATTCCTGCTCTCTTTTCAGCATATCCGAGCCGAATATGCGCTCAATGAAGCAGTCAGCAAGGTTGTCTTTGTTGGTCTGGCAGCGCTGACTTTCCCACATATCGCCTTGGAATATCTCTTCGAACGGTATGGAACAGGGAACGGTGGATTTGCCGATTCCAAGGATGCCCGGCGTTGTGAGGCGCGAGCCGGAGCCCTCCTGATGCAGAAGCGCTCCTCCTCCTCGATTGGCTAAGGTCTGGCTTAGAACTCTGGGAAGCCGAGGTCTCTGCTAGGCTCCTCGATTGTCAGCCACGCTTCGCCATTACAGCCGTTTTCGAGTAACGCATCATCGACCGGGAGAGCCGCCAGCGCAGCTTCGGTCTTGGCTTGGGTCTCGCAGATGCGAAGTGCACCGGACTCGTCGAACGTCCACCGAAGCTCAGCGAAGCGCTTCTCGTCCCAATCATAGCCGTCTCCGGGCCAGTCCGCAGAGGTAGCGGCGTTGTCTTGGTCCGACCACTGCGCGCAGGTGCTTTCCTCCATTGGGACATTCGGGTCGTACTCGTCGCCGTAGCCGCTGATCGTATAGAGGCAATCGATGACGCCCTTGATGCTGCGGGCATCGACATCGAGGCGCGTGAAGCTGAACGATTT